>NZ_LUNF01000018.1:0-28278 GCF_001626145.1 Aeromicrobium sp. REDSEA-S32_B7 | reverse complement strand
ACGTCGGGGTCGGCAGCGAGCAGCCCTGGACGGGGAACGCGTCGACCGCCGAGAAGCCGCCCGTGCCGACGAGCTTGTCCTGCACGTCGGCGATCCAGGAGGCCTCGTCCGCCGCGAGCAGCGCGACCTTCGGCTTGGCCTCCGGCTCGGCCTGCGCGGGCAGCGCACCGAACGCGAGGGCGGACAGGACGAGCGCGACGAGCGTCGCGACGCTCACGAGGGACCGGGGCGCGGTCGCGGCCGTACGGCGCGATCGTCCCCCTCCCCCGCGGGCAGGCGTGATGGCATGACGAAGCATGAGTTCTCCCAAGAAAGTGGCTGCGGGGCCGGTGAGGACCGCGGTGCACCGCCGCGTCGCGGCGGAGCTCCTGGCACCGTGGTCGACCCGCAACGTAACAGCGGTTTCGTCGCCGTGTCCTCGGAACTGGGAGAAACGTCCGCACGACTTCCGCAGCACACGACACTCCGAGATCCGTGCCTCGGGCGGCGGACGACGATCGCCTCTAGACGTCGCGCCGCGTCGACTCCCTCACCACGGCATGGGGAGGCGAGCGAGAGCAGCGAGGGTCAGGACGAGATTCGCCAGTATCGCGGAGACCGGTGGCGAATCGCCGGAGCAGGATCGGCGGAGCTGCACCAACGATCGACGGCACGGTGAGCGACGCTCATCTGTACCGCCGATAGATCTCCCCGGCGGGCCAGTCCTCGTCGTACACCTCGAGGACCTGCCGTGCGAGATCTCTGTGCCGGAAGTCCTCCGCTCCGCTCCGGACCTCCCGCAGCAAGGTCTCGAGCTCCGGCCACCGGGCGTCTCGAAGCACGTACTCCAAGATCTCGACCGCCCCGAGTGGCCACTCCTGGGCCAGATCACCGAGTCGTGAGACTGCGAACTGACGGTCGACCGACTCCGTGACAGCACTTCTTCGCAAGTGCTCCAGCGTGCTCTCCAGATGCTCCACACCGGGGTGGAGCTGCGCCGAAGCCTGCACGTCCTCGATCCACTGACCAAAGGCCGCCTTAGGCGAGACATGACTCATCGAGTGCCCTCTCGGATCCCGGCGATCCCGGGGACCCTCAACCGTCCAGACGAGCTGGGAGGAGAACGACACGTGCTGGTCGGCGTTCTCGCGGCTGACGTCGAAGCGCTGCGGGTCGGCGAACACGTCGGGGTCGCGGTTGGCGCCCGCGAGCAGCGTCGTGACGACGGAGCCGCGCGGCACCTCGCGCCCGCCGAGCACCGTGTCGTTGACGATGCTGCGGCCGGTGAGGAGAACGGGCGGGTCGGAGCGCAGCCCCTCGTCGACCGCACGCGACCACAGGTCCGGCTTCTCCTGGAGGAGCTCGAGCTGCTCGGGGTGCTCGTGGAGCAGGGCGATGCCGTTGCCGAGCAGGTTCACGGTGGTCTCGAACCCGGCGGCGAGCACGAGGCCGGCGGTCGCCTTGAGCTCGAGGTCGGTCAGCTCGACACCGTCGTCGTCCTGCGCGAGCACGAGCTGGCTGAGCAGGTCGTCGCCAGGGTCGCGGCGGACGGCGGCGATGTGGTCGTCGAGCCAGCGCTCGAATGCGCGTAGCGAGCGCTCCACCGCACGGAAGCGTCCCAGCGGGAGCCCGAGGTCGAGGCTGGGCGCGGCCCCTTCGCCGAACTCGAGCACCTTGTCGCGCTGGTCGTGCGGGACCCCGAGGATCTCCGCGATGACCGTGACCGGCAGGAGCGCGCAGTAGCGCTCGACGAGGTCGACGGTCTCGTCGTCGCTGCTGGCGAGGTCGTCGAGCAGCTGGTCGGCGATGTCCTGGGTCCGGTCCTGCAGTCCACGCACCGCCTTCACGGAGAAGACGCGCGTCACGAGCTTGCGGTACCGGGTGTGCTCGGGCGGCTCGACGGACAGCAGCGACGGCGGCGTCAGCGGTCCGATGGGGGTGCTGCTGTCGGCCCACCGACGCACGGGGCCGAGCAGCCCGCCCGTGCCGAAGTCGACGCCGGCGTGCACGTCGGGGCTGCCGAGCACCTCCTTGACGACCGGGTGCGTGGCCGTGACGTACGCGAAGGCGCTCTTGTGCAGCGCCCCGCTCGCGCGCACCTCCTCGAAGAGGTCGAGCGGCAGGCCTCCCCCTGCCTGGCTGTCGCTGCCGGTCGAGGTCGCCATGATCAGGCGAGCCTGCAGGTCGCCGCGACGCGCCCCGGCCTGGATCCCGACGCGCGGCAGCGCATGGTTGAGTCCCCAGCGCGTCAGCGACGCCGCCTCGTCGATGATCTTCACGATGACCTCCCGTGCTCTGTCCAGCCAGTATCAGTCACGACCAGTGCTCGTGCGGGTCGTCTCGCGTCCTGACGGTGGCCTCGACCCACCGGACGCGAACCCTCTCGAGCTCACCACGGCATCTCCCGACCGACGCTGATGGTGCGCTCGCGCGGCAGCCGCAGGACGTCGACCGGGTCCGGGCTCAGCCGCACGAGCGTGAGGAAGATCCTCTGACGCCAGCGCGGCATGCCCGACCGCGGGCTGAACTTCACGACCGGCACGGAGGTGAAGTAGATCGCGCGGTCGAGGTCGACGTGGTCGAGTTCGCCCTCCGCGAGCGGGATGGCCTGCTCCAGCACCGCGAGGAGGTCGGGCCTCTCGCGGTAGCCGAACGTCGCGTGCACGTGCACGATGCCGTCGGTCGGGTCGTCCAGGACGTCGACGACGACGCGCTCGTCGTGCCGGACCGCGGGCACGTCCACGGACTCCCAGCTGAGCAGGACGGTCGTGGTGTGCAGGACGTGGTTGAGGTCGAGCATCGCGTCGAGCGCGATCGGCACGACGCCCGGCCCACGGGTCAGGTAGACGGCCGTCCCCGGCACGCGGGCGAGCCCTGCCTGCGTCGCGCGGATGCGGGGCACGAGGTCCTCCACCGGTCCCTCGGCGTCGGCGCGCGCGGCCTCGATGCGCCGCTGGCCGGCCCGCCAGGTCGTCATCGTCAGCACCAGGATCGCGCCCATGCCGAGTGGGAGCCAGCCGCCGGAACGGATCTTCGGCAGGTTCGCCGCGAGGAAGACCAGCTCGACGAGGAGGATGGCCGCGCCCACCAGGAACCCCGGCGACACCCTGCCGTCGCGCCGCCAGCGGTAGGTGAGGTAGAGCAGCGTCGTCACGGTGATCGTCGACGTGACGGCGACCCCGTAGGCCGACGCCAGCGACGCCGAGCTGCGGAAGATGAGGACGACCGCCAGGACGGCGAGGCCGAGCGTCCAGTTCACGGCCGGCAGGTAGATCTGCCGCGCGTGTCGTCGCGAGGTGTGGGTCGTCCGCAGGTGCGGCAGGAAGCCGAGCCGCGACGCCTGGTGGACGACGCTGAACGCGCCGGAGATGACCGCCTGCGACGCGATGATCGTGGCCAGCGTCGCCACGACCACCATCGGCAGCCGCGCCCAGCCCGGCACGATGGCGAAGAACGGGTTGCCCACGGCCGTCGACGAGCCGGCGACCGCTGCCGCCTGTCCGAGGTAGCTGAGCACGAGTGCCGGGAGGACGACGAACACCCACGCCCTCGCGATGGCCTGGCGGCCGAAGTGCCCGAGGTCGGCGTACAACGCCTCCGCGCCCGTGACCGCCAGGACGACGGATCCGAGCGACAGGAAGGCGATCAGCGGCTCGTCGCGGAAGTACAGGAAGATCCAGTGCGGCGAGAGCGCCTCGAGCGCCGAGGGCTCCTTCGCGACGGCGAGCGCTCCCCAGAGCGCCGTGGAGGCGAACCACACGACCATGACGGGCCCGAACAGCCTGCCGATCCTGCCGGTGCCGAACCGCTGGATCACGAACAGGCCGACGAGGACGGCGAACGCGAACGGCACGACCACGTGCGACCACGACGGGTTGAGCAGCTCGAGCCCCTCGGCGGCCGAGAGCACCGAGATCGCCGGGGTGATCACGCTGTCGCCGAGGAACATCGCCGCGCCGAAGACGCCGAGCAGGCTCACCACGGCCAGCACCCGACCTGGCGCCAGCCGCTGGCGCAGCAGCCCGACCAGCGCGAGCAGACCACCCTCGCCGTCGTTGTCGGCACGGAGGAGCAGGCGCACGTAAAGCACGGTCACGATCAGCATCATCGACCAGACGATGGTCGAGACCATGCCGTAGACGAGCGGCCGCGCGACGGCGTCGCCTCGCGACGTGTCCGCCTGGAGCACCGCGCTCATCGCGTACAACGTGCTCGTGCCGATGTCGCCGAAGACGATGCCCACAGCACCCAGCACCATGAACGGTCCACCGGAAGGCCGTCCTGCACTCCGCTCTGTCACGGGCTCGAGCGTATGCCGCTCCATGACGTTCGCAGGGCAACTGCGCACGCGTCCAGGGTCCGGTCGACGATCGTCATGGGTCGGGCCGGGAACGGCAGGACCCGCGACCCTCGAGGGGCGCGGGTTCTTTCGATTCCCCTTCTGGTAGTGCTGGCGAAGGTCAATCTCAACACCCGAGGACAGGAGTTCGAACCTTCCGATCATCCCGATTCAGGCCCGAAATCTCAGCGTACTAGAGCGCGCCTGACCAACGGGCTACGCGCGCTGATCATCGCTTACTACGAGCAGGGCAATGTCAGCGCGCTTCAAACCGCGCAGCATTTCGGAGTCGGTAAGAGCACCGTGCTCCGAATCTTGCGCGACGGAGGCGCCCATGTTCGGCCACACGGGAAGCGGCTGACGTAGCTCATCAAACTCCCCCTCCGTTGAACTGCTAACGGCCCAGTGAGGCACTGACCCCGGGGCCTAGTCCGTCCACACGACGCCACGACAACTGCTCGATGCCGAAACCGAACTCGCCGCCGTAGAGGACCGCTACTCGTGCTCTCATGTCGATCGAGCCCTCAACTGCGAATCCGCGCGGATGAGATACCTCTCTGACAGACCAGCCGGACTCGAGTTCAGCCCCGTGCTCGAATTCAGCTCGGAAAGCGACTGATTGCCCTAGGTCGTACTCGACCAGAGTTAGTCCTTCATCGTCAGTCACGGCACCTTCGATCGGCATGAACTCACCGTCCCACCTGACGTCGATGATCTCGAACGAGGTCGGAGGCGTCCTGAAGCCGAGATCTTCGACGGTAGGAACGAGCTCGTCCTGAAAATCTGAGTTCAGGTACCAGTCATAGAACTCCGAGGTGCGACTCAAGCTAACCGCTGTGGCAAGATCCGTTACCGAGTTCCAGGGAAGCGAATCGATAAGCCAACTTGTGAAATCACGAACCAGCTCGACAGATCCGGGCAGCGGGTCGATCTCCGCATGCAACAGAGACGCGAGCTCACCGTCTTCGTCAGCGAAAGCCCTGTCCATAGAGACGAACGCAACGTCGTGACCGTTGCTCGCTAGATCGACAACGTCCGTCCAAATCAGGGCATCTCGATAGCCAGTCCCCTTCTCACTGAACGGGGGCGTGCGGGTAACGGCGCGCATTGCGAGATCGAAGTGAGAAACTGACGGCCAAGGAAGGACCGTGAATGACAACCGCTCATCAAACTGCTCCTCGACGTATTGGCGATAGTCGAGCGAGGATTCCGCCGTGGAGCCCATTGGGGCAAGCCCCAAACGCCGTCTCTCACGCTCGACCTGACGGGTAGACGCCTCGATCTTCTTAACTGCGCGGCCATGGCTGGCGACGAGTTCCTCAAACACGACCGCGGGAATGTAGACCTCAAATGTCGCTGTGTGGTGAAGGTGCTCAAATAACTGATACTTCAGGCCTCCAAGCATCCAATCGCGCGCCAGCTCGTTCGTATCGAGCACGATGGTCTTCACCGAACGTTCCTCCGTGTTGGGACGGGACCTGGTGGGCTACTCAATGGATCGCACCGATGCTATGACGCGCATCGCGACATCCTCTGGCTTTTCGTGTTACCTAAATCGCATGACCGTCCATCCAGCCTTCGTGAGCTGGCTATTGGTGTCGGCATCTCGCGCTACGTTCTCCTCCAACTTGGCGGACCAGTACTCGCGATTGGCCCTGGCGAGGGTCCCGTGTTCCGGGCAAGAATGCCAGTAGCACCCGTCGATGAAGACGGCTGCGCGGTGGCGCGTAAAGGCAATATCGGCGGTTCGCCGCAGATGACTAAGCGGGCGATAGTTCACGCGATAGCGCAGGCCCGCAGCGTGGAGCAGTCGACGCACTGCCAGTTCCGGTGTGGTATCAGTCGGGCGATTCGCCTGCATCACTCTGCGACTCGCGGGAGTGGCAGCCCACGACGTTGAACGCCCCATCAGTCCATCTTTCCAGAACGCACATCAGATGCCAGATGCTGAGCGGCGAACTCTCGACAGCCGGCATCTGATGGGCTCCGGTACGTTTCGTTCAACAAGCCACCTGCTCGTGCCGCCCCGGCCAACGCGGGTCTCTCTGCGACGCGGTCGTCGAGGTGCCCGGTAGCCAAAGTTACGGTTCGACCGGAGGGGCATTTGTTGTATCTGGGCACGTCCCAGATGCGCCGAGTACTCGCCGATCAACTGGCACGGGCTCGATTGACCATCCGATTGACGCGATCGAGGTGGAAGAGTGACCGGCAAGAGCAGGCAGCTTCATCGCCTGAGCCTTGGCATCGTTCACTAGCTTGTCGCTGTAGCCGTGAGTTCGCCCCTTCGCCTCGACAACGACCGCAGTACCCGTGAGCCAGTCATAGCCAAGGAGGTCTGGTCGCGACTTCTTCGATGGCTTTCCGATGGCTCTCAAGTAGGTGTCGATGTGGACCAACGAAGACACGTTGAGCAACTGATGACAACTCAACTGGGCCTGCGCCATCCCGAGGAAGAAGCTGACCGCTGACTTCTCGCTCTGGTCGAGACGGTCATACGAGGTCGTGCGCACCCAAACGTTTCCGACGGGGCGAAGGCTCGCCTCCATGAGCGCAGATCGCCACGCCAGTTCTGCCAGCGGACGACCTCCCGCTCACCCCGAGGTTGCCGACACACCCACTGTGATCGCAGCCCGCTGAAGCATCGCTGGCGTAGCTCTAAAGCTCCTCTGCCTCACAACCGTCGCAAAAAAACTGCCGCATCTCACAGGGGATCCGCATGCCGCACGCTAGCCCTCGGCAGGGTGGCGCGTGCGAGCAACACAACTCTCGACGAAGAGTTCGGTAAGCGTCCGCGTGCTCTCCGCCCAGCCCCCGGCCCTACCGATGTCGAACGCGTTCGAAAATCCACCAGCCCAGCGCGACTGTGAACACTCCCGCGACGACGGCTCTGAGCGCAAACCAAACAGAACCTTGCAGGTCCGCCACAGATGCGATCAAGTTCAGCAGGACTGCGAACCCGAATGACCACCACAGAAGATTGCGGGCATTGGTCTCATTATCCATGAACTAGTCCTCAATCGCATCTTGCACAAACGCATACGGATTGAAGCAGGTGTTGAGATCATTCAAATCGTCCTTGAATGAATTATCCGTGTCTTGAACCGCGTTTGCAATATAGCAAACACCAGGTGCTCGCTTTGTTGCAAACTTGAGGAAACCGACCGGATTAGGGATGTCGAAATATCCAGAGGGGTCAGCCAAGTTGATAGGATCGCCGTTGCCATAATTGTAGGCCGCGATAGTTCGCGGATCCGCCAACCCTCCCGCTACTGGATCAGGTTGCGTGAAGTGACCGCGACCGTCGTAGTAGCGCGCGCCCAGCTTGTACGAACCAGCTGCACCGGAAGCGCGGTCATCCTGTTGCGCTGAAATCCATCGGAAGGGGTTCGCAGCTGCGGGCGTTCCGGTCAACGTCGTAGCCCCGTAGGGGGCGTACTTGTACGAGCCGACGCGTGAGCCTGAGTTGTTCATGAGCCAGGTGATGTTGCCGTTGGGCTCCGACGCTGCGTAGGTGAGGGTCGAGCCGACCTGGCTGGCGAGCAGGGTGCCATTGGTGTCGCGGATGTAGTACTCGTAGGTGCTGCCGCGCTTGATCCCGGTAACGCCGCGGCCTGAGTCATATTCGCGGTTGCCTGCGCTGGTCTGGCGCAGGTCGTTGCCCTGGTCGAGGTAGGTCTGGGCGTTGCCGTCGATCTGGTCGACCTGGTTGAGCTGGTTCACGGTGATTGGGTTGGCGCTCGTCCCCAGGCTGTTGCCGGCGTTGTCGGCGTTGATGGTGGTGTTGCCCGATGGGGTGCTTGGGCACCCTGCGGTCGAGCTCGACGGGCTTGCGCTGTCTCCGGCAGTACTGCCTTCCCAGCAGAGGATGCCTGCCTTGTTGTAGCCGTAGCGGGTGGTGGTGCTACCTGCGATCTCCTTGGTGATGTTGCTGATCTTGTCGTAGGTGTACTCGTAGTCGGTGCCGTTGGTGTCGGTCGCCTTGACGAGTCGCTGCTTGTCGTAGTCGTAGTCGATGGTGCCGGTCTGATTCGACGCAGCGCCCGTGCCGGTTGTCGTGCGCGACTGCATCTGCGGGGTGTCGAACATGGCGCTTCCACCACCGACGGGCACCGACACGGAGTAGTTGTAGGCGATCTTCGCTTGCTCGGTGCCGCCTGGGGTGAGCCAGCGCATCGACTTTGGTCGCCCGGATGTGGTGTAGTCGTAGGCGAACTTCACGATCGTGCTGCCAGACGATGCTGACGTCGGAGCGACCGAGGTGACTCGGCCGTCCTTGTCGGTCTCGAAGTCGAACCGGAACGTCGGGGTGGACTTGTAGTCGAGGACTCGGTAGAGGCTGTTGGCGCTGTCGTGATAAAAGACCATCTCGACCGAATCCGGTGCCCCAGTTACGTAGGTCTGGTCGTAGACCATGTTGCCGACGCCGTCGTACGCCGAGGTAGAGAAGTCGAAGGTGTTCGCGTCGACGCCGACAGTCTTGCCTACGAGTCGGTTCATCCGGTCGTAGTAGAAGGCCGAGGTGCGCGACGTGGTCGTCAGCGAGCGCTGCAGCAGGTTCTGCTCAGCGTCGTAGGTGTAGTCGATGCAGACGCCGAGGTTGAGGCTGCACGCGAGATCGTTGGTGTCGAACATCGCGCGCACGACATTGTCGTTGCGGTCGTACTGGTACTTGGTGACTTTCCCGCGGCCGTCCGTCGTCGTGTCAACACGGGCAGCGCCGTCGTAGGTGAAGCTCGTGCACAGCTTCCGCGAGGACCCAGTCGAGCAGTCACCGCCGGGCTTACGAACCGACTTCAACTGACCCTCCGAGCCCGCGATGTAGCCGGTGTCTCCGTCCGCCCAGTACGTGTAGATGGTCTTTTCGGCGTCGGTCGGTGAGTCCTGCGCATTGCCGTCCCAGGAGGAAGAGACGGTGCCGTTGTCCTTGTAGCGTCGCTCAAACTTTGCGTCAAAGCCGCTGCTAGAGGTCTTGCAGCCATTGCGCTGCGCACCGCTCGACGTGCTGGTTGCTGCCTCAGGTGTGATGCCGGTGTACGCAGTGGTGGTTCGACCCTTCGCGTCATACCCGTACTCGTTGCAGTCTCCCGAGGGCGACTGGGCGGCGGTCGGGAGGTAGGCGCCGCCTTCGGTGGTGCTGGGGGCGTTGTACTGCAGTCCCGCACTTGCTGCGTTCTCGCCGCTGCTGTTCTTCGGTTCGGTGACGCTCTCGAGGCGATCCTGCAGCGCGCCGCCGCTGTACTTGTTCACGGTCGTGGCGCCGGTCGCGCTGGTGAAGGTTTCAGGTGCATTGTCGGCGGTGTAGTCCTGGGACTTCATGTTGCCCTTGGGGTCGTAGACCCACGTCTTGCCCTTGCCAGTCGAGTCGTTGCGCTGACCGAAGCAGTAGGTGGTCGTGTTCGCTCGAGGGTCTTTCACGGTCGTCCAGAGCGATCCGTTGCCGTTGCATACCGTGGGCCGACTGGTCGGATAAGACCAAGTGAACATGTGCCAGGCAGCGTCTGCCGCGTCGTCGTCCCAGCGGTAGCGGACGGTCTGCACCTGTGCCTCGCCGCTGCTGTTGACCCCGTAGGTGATCTCGGTTTCGCCGGTGTTCGCTTTGCCGTCAGGCTTCGTGCGTGCCGGGCCGGTGATTCTTGAGAGCAGACCGCCGCTGGTGTAGGCGTAGGTCGTGGTCTTGTTCTCCGGATTCGTGAAACCGGTGAGGCGTCCGCTGCTGTCGTAGGCGTAGGCCCAGGTGCGCGCGCCACCGGAGCTCTGCGTGTAATTGGTGCTTTCCGTGATGGCCGTGATCGCATTGCCGCTGTACGTCACGTTCAGGACGTGACCGCCGCTGTCGGTGATCGTCGCCAGCTTCGGACGGTTGTTGATCGTCCCGTTGTAGCCGAAGGTGATCGCGTTGTCAGAGCGGTCGCGGATCTTCGTGAGGTAGGCGTTCCCGCTCGAGTCGACGAGATCGAAGTCAAACTTCTGACGTGACTTCCTGAAGGTCAACGTGAAGCCGGTGTCCGTCTCTTTGAGGTCCGAGCCGATACCGCCGATCGGTGTCGAGAAGTCCTTGAAGGCACTGTTAGTCGAGGTCGCGCTCTTCCGGACGAAAGACCCGAGAATCGTGCCGGAGGGACCGTTGTAGTCGAAGCGGACACCAGACTTCTTTCGCAACCAGACGTCAGGACCGATGCCCAGGTTCCAGCCCTTGCCGATCGACGTGTTCGTCACCGTCGCCTGTGAGTTGTAGGTGCGGGCGAGGTCGAGATTGAGGCCGACGCCATTCATCTTCCCGTCGGTGGCGGAAACGAGCAGATTGCCGTTGCGGTTGTTGACCGACAGCGAGGAGTAGCTGTTGAACGGGTGATCCGTCATCGAGTACCAGGATTGACTGCCGATCTCAGGGTCGTACGTGATCGAGAGAGTAGGAACGACTGAGGCACTGTCGCAGTAGGTAGCGCTCGAGACCCAGTCCGAGGAGCAGAACCGCTTCTGACGAGTCGCATCCTGCTCTTCGGTGGGCGTTACACCAGCATGGAGCTGGATGGACTGTCGATTAAGGGTGGCGCCGAAGGCCGACGAGGAGTCGGCGAAAGCGAAGTTGCCCGATCCAGCGTGCTTGCCTGACCAGCCATTGACCATCGACGTCACATCAATGGCTTGCGGGCCCGCTGCACAGCCGGACGTGGTTCCGTTCCGGTTGAAGGTAGGGCTGATACGCCACCGGTTGTCAGTCGACTCGTTCGGCTTGTTAGACCATGTGATGTCCGAGACCGTCGAGTCTCCCGAGGTGGTGGGGGTGAAGACCGTCGTCTTGGCAGTGCAGCCAGCCGCGCTGAAGTACTGCTTGAGATTCAGCGTCGCTTTGGTGACATTGGTGCCGACGAACCGGTTGTAGCGGAACCAGATGATCGAACGGAATGCGCGCGATCCATCGTCCGAGCCCACTCGCAGGCCGGGGTCCGAGCTTCGCGGATCATCCGAAGCCTGGGTGGAGAAAACCCACGTGTCCCCCACCGGACTCACCGGCGCGATGTCGGGATCGATGACCACGGGGTACTGACGACCCTCGGCCTGCAACCACTCCATCGAGGGACGCAAGATCAGGACCTGGCCGCCATCCTCGGTCTCCAGGGAAGCATCGACATCGACAGGTGCAGCCGGGTCGCCGGCCTCGTCGACTTGCGCGTCCCACATCTTCAACGGGCGCGACTGCGCCACCGTATTCTCACCATCCTTGAACGACAAGACCTGGCCCACGAGGACAGGAGTCAGTCCCTCGCTCTTGAGCGGGAAGCGGTACTCCGGCGCAGAGTCCGGTGCACCGTCCAGCGTGAGGTGGGTGAAGAAACCCCCACTTCGCGTACCGGTCACCACAGCCACATCGGACGTCGGACTCTGCTCATCCGCTGATGACGAAGGCGAAGGAGTGGCAGACGCTTCCGGCGCGTCGCTCTGCACTCTGTACGAGGCGGTCGCGCCGTCGACGGTGGGCGCCGCCAGCTCTGCGTCGAAGCTCAGGCCGATCGAGCGACCCTTGCCGAGGTCGAGCCGCGTGAGCTCACCAGCGCCGTCTGCAGAGAACGACACATCGGCATCAGACACCTCAGGCTCCAGCCGCCCACCCTCAGGAGCGAGATCAGGATTCAGGGGCTGGAAGACCCCGTGGTCGGTCTCGGCGAAACGCGGTGCCTCGCTCGTCTCCTGGGTCATCGTCCCGTCAGGGTTGACGAACACCGTGCGGCGCTCGTCGCGCTCCGAGCGAATCTCGACACGCTTCTTCGTCTCCCGCGCCTTCGCCATCGCCTCCCCGACCTCTGAGGCATCGCCGAAGTCCTTGTTCTTCGAAGCCTGGCCCTCAGGAATGCGGAACTCGACCTTGTTGCCCTCCGGTTCGGCGATGGCCGGGCCACCGATCAGAGCACCGGCGGCAACCGCCGTCACCGTGGGCAGGAGCACAAAACGGGTAAGACGTCCACGCATACTGGGGACCCTCTACTTCAGGCCGCCGACGCACATCTCTGCTGATCTACGCCTCGCGGATGGTTCGTCTCGCTGAAGCACTCCCAGGCAGCCTCGAGGTTAGTCAGATCAGACCACACTTGCGCAAGGTTTGAACAGACTTCGCCAGATGAATCTTTAGGTTTCTCTCAGCAACGATGGTGAACTCGCTGCATCCGAACAGCTCATACGGTTCGAGCGCACTCCAGTGGTAAGGCGAAGGCCCCACGCCAGGAGTGGTCGGGCATCAGCTAACCCGCACCCATGGTTCGGAGAACTAATGCCCTCCCCCATGGCCGACGAGCCCGCTCGGCGCGTTCGCAGAGTGCGGCAATCACCCGCACAGCGTACGACGAGCCGCCGAAAAACGCGTCTCAAAGCCGGGCCTGCCTATTCAGTCGCTCGCGACCTCAGGACAGTACGAGTTCGAACTGACCCGTTAGTCCCAGGCCTGATCGGGTTTACGGGAGTTGTGCTGCTCGGTGTCCTGCTGTTCCTGGATGGTCGGATGCCACGACTCTTCTGGGGCGCTTTCCAGGTGGGTCTGGTCTTCGCCGCAGCCTTCATCACCTGGTTGCAGACACAGAGCCTTTACGACATCGGCCGGCTCTGCCCTTACTGCATGGTCGTATGGGCAGCCGTAATCCCGCTTGTCGTCATCGGTAGCCGCGAAGCCGTCTCTCACCTCGCCACCAGCTCGTCGCTCGGTCAGTTCCTGCGCAACTGGACGGCGCTCATCATCATGCTCTGGTACGTCGCGGTGGCGGCCGCGGTGTGGTTCAGGTTCGGCTCGACGCTCTGGGCGTAGCGACGCGAGGCGACTCGTCTTCGAGTGCGGCGCGCGGGGTAAGGGGCCCAACGCTGATATGAACTGACCCCGAACACTTCGACCTGCACCTGCCCACCGGACCGGCGGTCCACGGACGCAGCTCTTGCACCGGGTGTCGTTCTGGGGTGTTCGACCTCATCCGATGCGGAAATTGCGAGCGACCGTTGACAGGCGACGGGCCCCCCGTCGTGGCGGATGACACTGCCGAGATGGCCGTGAGCGCGCTTCATCCGAGTGATGATGGCCTTGATCTCAGCGGGCTCCAGACCCATCGCCGCGGCGTCGGGCATCAGGCGTTCTCCACCGTCTCGAGGGCGCCGCGCAGACGAGTACGAGCATCGGCGGCGATCTCGCGCAGACCAGCAGAGGACTGAGGAACCATGGCGGTCATGGCCCGGGGGTCGAAGGCCTCGACGACGGTCCCTGCCCCGTCTGCGCGCACGACCACGTTGCACGGCAGGAGCGCCGCGATGGACGGGTCGGCTTGCATCGCGGCGTGCGCGAGCTGGGGACGACAGGCGCCGAGGATGACCTGCGGTTCGACGTCGACATCGAGCTTGGTCTTCAGCGTCGCCTGGATGTCGATCTCGGTGAGCACGCCGAAACCCGCCTCGCCGAGGCTGGCTCGCACCAACCCGACGGTCTCCTCGTAGCCCCGGGCGGTCCTCACCCTCATGGTCAGCTCGGTCATCTCACTCCTCCGTTCCGAGGCGCCGGCCGGCGCCGTCGTCTCGAACTCTACATCCCCCCGGGGGGATATGCTACGGTCCTGGTCGAACCCCCCGGGGGGATACGACTGGTCTCCCCTCCGGCCCTTCGAGCACTTGGAGACCGCATGACATCGACGATCGACCCACCCGCTCCCGGACAGGAGGCGCGGATCTCCTCAGGTCCACTGGGGCGCCTCGGGATCTGGGTCACCACCCACGGCCAGATCGTGGCCATCGCCTGGCTGATGCTGGTCATCGGCCTGGGAGTCTTCGCTCCCAAGGTCGAGCACAACCTCTCCGGCGCCGGCTGGCAGGCCAACGGCTCCGAGTCCGTCGCCGCCCGGGAGCTCGCCCGCGAGCACTTCGGCGGCAACGCATCCTCGGCCATCCAGGTCGTCGTGCACAGCGACGACGGGCCCGTCACCGAGGGTCGCGGTGCCGAGACCCTCGCCAGGGTCGCCACACTGTTGAAGGACGAGCCCCGGATCGCCGACGTCGTCGCGCCCCAGCCCGGCGCGACCCTCAGTCAGGACGGCTCGACCGCCATCGTGCTTGCCGGTGCAGGCGCCGACACCAACGAGATGGTCCGCGTCGCGACCGACCTCAAGGGCCCGCTGCAGGACCTGTCCGGCGACGGCATCGACGTCAATCCCACCGGCTCCTCGTTGCTCTGGTCAGACTTCAACGAGGCCAACCTCGAGGCGATGCTGAAGTCGGAGATGGTCTCCTGGCCCGTGACGCTGGCCATCCTCGTCATCGCCTTCGGCGCCCTCGTCGCCGCAGGACTCCCCCTCCTGCTCACCCTGTCCGGACTCGTCGCCTCGGCCGGTTCGCTGGTCCTCATCAACGAGCTCGTCCCCGTCTCCATCTGGGCGATGAACTTCGCCATGATGTTCGCCCTCGCCCTCGGCATCGACTACGCGCTCTTCCTGGTGGTCCGCTACCGCGCCGCCCGCATGGGAGCCAAGCTGTCCGCGCCACGCGCCATCGCGGAGACGATGGACACCGCCGGCAAGGCTGTGCTGCTCTCCGGCCTGACCGTGCTCATCTCGCTGTCCGCGGTCATGCTCGTGCCCTCGCCGTCCTTCCGATCGATGGCCGGCGGCATCATGCTGTCCGTCGTCTTCGTGCTCGCCGCGACGCTGACCCTGCTGCCGCTGGTGCTGGTCAAGCTCGACCACCGCATCAACAAGCTGGCCCTGCCCTGGGTCAGGACCGGGGAACACCGGTCGCGTCGCTTCGCCGCCTGGGGAGAGCGTCTCTGGCGCCGCCCTGTCCTGTGGGGCAGCGCCGCCCTCGTGGTGCTCCTCGCCCTGGCTGCACCCGTCGTCGGCCTCAGCACGGCGATGCCCTCGATCAAGGTGCTTCCCGAGGACGCCTCAGCCCGTGTCGGCTACGACCGCGTCCAGGAAGCCTTCGGACCGGGCGCACCGGGCACCCTGCAGATCGTCGTCGCGAACGACCAGGCACAGGCCGCAGCGAAGACCCTCGCCGCCGACGACGGCATCGCCGCCGCCATGCCGGCCCAGCGCGCACCCGACGGCTCGGACCTGACGATGATCCAGGCCGTCCCGACCGTCGATCCGTCGGACCCCGCGCTCACCACGACCGTCGAGCGACTGCGCGCCGACCTGCCCGACACCGCTCGGGTCGGTGGTGCCGGCGTGGAGAACCTGGACCTGAAGTCCCAGCTGGACGACTCCACCCCGCTCGTGATCGGCGTCGTCCTGGCACTCGGCTTCCTGCTCCTGCTCATCGCCCTGCAGGCACCGCTCATCTCCCTGCTTGGGACGCTCGTCAGCCTGCTCTCGACCGCAGCCGCCTTCGGCGTCGCCCGCCTCGTCTTCCAGGACGGCTGGGGCGCAGGACTGCTCGGCTTCGAGAGCCAGGGCTTCCTCGATGCATGGGCGCCGGTCTTCTTCTTCGCCATGATCTTCGCCATCGCGATGGACTACACGGTCTTCCTGCTGGCCTCGGCGAAGGAGCACTACGAGCGCAGCGGCGATCCGCATGAGGCGATGGTCGGTTCCCTCGCGCACTCCGGACGAGTCATCTTCGCCGCTGGCGCCGTGATGGTCGCGGTCTTCTTCACCTTCGCCCTCTCAGGACCGCTGCCACCCAAGGAGATGGGGGTCGTGCTCGGCGTCGCCGTCCTTCTCGACGCGTTCCTCGTCCGCCTGGTCCTGCTGCCGGTCCTGCTGCGCCTGACCGGCCACGCCGCCTGGTACGTCCCGGCCTGGCTCAAGCGAGCGCTGCCGAACATCACCTTCGCGCACGGCTGAACCCCACTCGGGGGAGGTCCGACCCGTACCCCTGCGCGGGCCGGACCTCCCTCGAACGGGTCGCGACGGCACGCCGCGCCGTCACGCTGCGACCTGCCAGGTGGCGAGCTGCCGCAGGGTCTCGTCGCGGACCGTGCGCCCTGTCGATCGAAGTAGCTGGGCGTCGCGTTCGAGTCTGCCCGGGAGCCGGACCGCGGCATCAGGAGCAAAGAGCACCGTCCTGACGCCTGAGCACGAGCCTCCGGCCGTCGCCTCCAGGACCGCTCGGTACCGCGCCGGCCGCTGTGCGTACGCGGACCCGAGCGTCGGATTGAGTCCGTGCAGATAACGCTGGATCACGCGGTCGAATGCTCCGAAGGTCGGTCCGAAGCCGCGAGGTCGTGTTGCCAGGACGATGGCATGCGTGGCCCCCAGGGTCGCTGCCGCTGCCACGGGCACCGGCTCCAGGATCCCGCCGTCCAGCCACCGCCTCCCGCGGAAGCTGATGGGCGGACCCCCCAGGATCGGAAGCAGCCCGGAGGCATGGATAGCCGACAGCTGGTCGGTCCGGTCGGCGAAACCGGTCAGCGCCTCTGCCCTTGCCGCGTCGATGTCTGTGGCGCCCATCGCGAGCCGAGGGCCGAAATCCCCGACCAGGTCGCCGACACCGAACAGCTGATCGATGTGCGAGACGATGCGCGCACTGTCCACGACGGGTCGGCCTCTGTTCCACAGCCGACGGATGTCGATGAACTCGCGCGACGAGTAGACGTCGGCGTACGCATCTGTGAGCCCGCTGATCGTGCCACGAACCGTAGCGGCGGCGTTGACGGCACCAGCCGATGTGCCGACCACGATGTCGACGGCTGGCAGGATTCCGCTCTCCTCCAACGCGGTCGCCATGGCCGCAGAGACGATGCCTCGCATCCCCCCGCCTTCGATGACCAGAGCAACCTTGGCGCCGTCGTCGCGCGAGGTCCCGTTCAGGCGCGCTGCGACGACTCGTGGCACCTCGGCGCCGACGATCTGGCGCTCGGATGACTCGGTCACTGGGCCTCCTGGAGGAGAAACGTCACGGTCACAGTGAACGCGAGCACGAAGCGTAAAACTTGTCTTCAGCAGACAGTTTCTTGTCATGAACGGACATCATTGACACGCTGGACAGGTGAGCATGTACTTTCGCTCGGCCAGTCTGCGCGGCTTCCGCTCGGTGGTCGCAGAACTCGGAGGCCAGGCCGACACGTTCGCAGAAAGGGCGGGGCTGGATCCTCGCGCTCTCGACCAGGACGACGTGTTGGTCGAGGCGCATCGCTCTGCCGCCATGCTGGAGCTGGTTGTCGAGGAGCTGGGCTGTCACGACCTCGGTCTGCAGATGGCTGACCGCCAGTCCATCACCGTCCTGGGTGCGCTCGCGATCGCCCTGATGAACTGCCCGACCTTGGGAAGCGCGCTGGACGTGGTCAACACCTATCTCTTCGTCCACAGTCAGTTCGTGTCCTTCGAGCTGCGGGACGACCCTCGAGAAGAACCAGGCGTCAGCGCGCTGTACTACCGACCCGCGCGCCCACGTGGCCCTGCCCAGGCCGTCGATCTCGCCATGGGCTTCATCCACCGAGGCATCACCCACCTCAGCGACGGGGACTACGGTCTGCGCGAGGTGATGCTCCCCTACGAGTGTCCGGCGCGCACTGACATCTACGAAGAGTTCTTCGGTGCCAAGGTCACCTTCCGGGCACCCGTGGAAGACGCGGCAGTGCTGAGGATCCCGTCAAGCCTCCCGTCCCGGTCGCTCGCCGGCGGCGACGAAGCCCTGAAGCACCTCGCGGTCGCCTTCCTGGACCGGACCACCTCGCGCGCCGACGACGACCTGGTGGAGCGCACCCGAGGCGCACTACGGCACCTCCTCGGAACGGGATTCGTCGACCAAGCCGCCGTAGCCAAGGTGTTCTCCATCCACCCACGGACCCTCCATCGACGACTCGCTGCGCACGGGACGACGTACCAGACACTTGTCGACGAGGCGCGCCGCGATCAGGCTCTGTTGCTCGTCACCACCACCGACCTTCCCTTCGGCCAGATCACCCACATGTGCGGTTTTCGCGAGCAAGCGTCCTTCACCCGCGCCGCTCGACGTTGGTGGGGCGCATCACCACGTCAGCTACGAAGCCGGCAGCGCGCGGGAGCCGGCGCTCGTTACCGTTCGTGATCGTCGAACGCCAGCGGCGGGAAGCGGCACCGTCTACCGGAAGCCGAACGCCGGCGCTTTCGCTGCCACCAAGACGTCAGCAAGGCGCTCCGCCGCGCCCTCGCTCGTTCGTGGTGAGTCAGCGCGGAGTCACGCGTCAGCAAAAGACAAGGCCCGGGATTCGTGAGAATCCCGGGCCTCTTGGTAGCGGGGACAGGATTTGAACCTGTGACCTCTGGGTTATGAGCCCAGCGAGCTACCGAACTGCTCCACCCCGCGTCGCACGTAGAACATTACGCCACGGTGAACGGGGATCCAAATCGGGGGTGTGAGACGACGCTCACAGGGGGTATCTCGACTCGCGGGACCGTCGATCCGCTCCTACCGTCGTGTGGAAAGGAGTCGTCGGTGATCCCAGGACGGTACAGGCTCGAGCGCGAGATCGGTCGAGGTCGCTCCACCAGCGTGTGGGCAGGCCACGACACCGTTCTCGACCGTCGGGTGGCCCTCAAGAGACTGGGCTTCTCCCCCGGCTCCGACGAGGTCGACTCCGCACGCGCCGAGCGGGAGGCGAGGCTGGCGGCGCGGGTCCACCACCCGCACGTCGTCTCCGTCTACGACCTCGCCGACGACGGCGACTTCACGTGGCTCATCATGGAGCTCGTCGACGGGCCGACGCTCGCCGACCTCGCCCACGACGGCCCCCTCGACCTCAAGCGGGCCGCCCGCCTCCTCGCGCAGGTGGCCGACGCGCTCGCCGCGGCCCACGCCGACGGGCTCGTGCACCGCGACGTGAAGCCGTCGAACGTCTTCGTCACCGGCGACGACGTCGCGAAGCTCGGCGACTTCGGCATCGCCCGTCGCGAGGACGACGAGGCGCTCACGCGCACCGGCCTCATCACCGGCTCTCCCGCCTACCTCTCCCCCGAGATCGCCCGGGGCTCCACCGCCACTGCCGCGGGCGACGTGTGGGCCTTCGGCATCACGGTCTACCGCGTGGTCACCGGCTCGGTGCCGTACGACGTCGAGGGAGACGACGTCATCACCGCCGTGCAGAAGATCCTCGACGCGCCGGCGCCTGCGCTGCCCGCAGACCACCCGCTGGCTCCCGTGGTTGCCGCCGCGACCCGCCACGACCCCACCGACCGCGCGACGATGCGCGAGATCGCCGACCTCCTGCAGACCCTCGCGCAGCCGGGTGGCCTCGGCCACCACCGGTCCGCCGCACCGCCGTCACGCAGGCGCCGCCGACCCGCGACGGCGTCACCGCTCCCCCGACCCTGCCGCCCCCGACCAGCCGCCGGGGCGGACGACGTCGACGCGACCGTCGCACGATCCTCGTCGCCGCCGCAGCCCTCGTCGCCTTCGGTGCGGCCGGCGCCGGCGTGCTGGCGACCACGGGCGACGACGGCGCCCCCGTCGCCGCGGCGGCCTCAGCCGCACCGCCGGTCACGGCACAGCAGCGCCTGGAGAAGTTCGCGACCGACTACGTCCAGACGGCGGCCAGCGACCCGCAGCGCGGCTTCCAGCTGCTCACGGCGTCCTACCAGCAGGCCAGCGGCGGCATCACCGGCTACACCGACTTCTGGGGACGGGTCAGCGACGTGCGCGTCGAGGCCGTGCGCTCCGACCCCGACCAGATGCGCGTCACCTACACCTACTCCTACGAGATCGGCGGGGTGCGGCGCACCCAGGCTCTGACGCTGCTGCTCACGCAGGAAGGCGACCGCTACCTCATCCGCGGCGCGCTGGCGGCCTGAGGCTCAGAGCGTCTCGCGCTCGAGCACCGAGTTCGGTCGGAACCAGACCGGGTCGCCGCGCCGAGCCGGGCGCACGAGGTCGAAGCCGGCGGTGCTGACCAGCACCCAGCGGTGCGGCTGCTCCGCGTGACCGAGCCGTTGCCGCGGGTCGGCGGCGACCTGGCGGGCGCAGGCCACGTGGCACGGCGGGAACGCGAACTCCCCGTCGAGGGCCTCGTCGGGGGTGCCGACGAACGCGACCGGGCGGGTCAGCGTCTCGCCGCACACCCCGCAGATCCGGCTCAGGGAGCAGCGAATGGCCTGCTTCTTCACGACCTTCTCGTGCGTCCCACGACCCTCGTCGTCCACGCACGCGAACGGCAGCGCCGAGCCCTCGACCACCGGGCCCGACGCCGCCGTCACCACACCGTCGCTCACGACGTGGCGGCCGCGTTCGTCCAACGGCCCAGCTCGTGACGCCGTCCGGGACGCTCGTCGTCGCGCAGCCGCCGCGTGCGCGGGGCCGGCGGCGCCGGGTTGTCCTTCGTGCGACGGTTCGGCAGCGACAACTTCATGATCGTGCGCAGCGTCTGGCCGTACTGCTTGTGCAGCGGACCCGTCGTGTACGGGATGCCGTAGCGCTGGCAGATGTCCTTGACCTTGACCGAGATCTCGGCGTACCGGTTGCTGGGCAGGTCGGGGAACAGGTGGTGCTCGATCTGGTAGCCCAGCTGGCCGCTCATGATGTGCAGGAGCTTGCCGCCCTCGAAGTTGGCCGACCCGAGCATCTGGCGCAGGTACCACTCGGCGCGCGTCTCGTCCTCGAGCTCCTCCTCGGTGAAGTGCACCGCACCGTCGGGGAAGTGCCCGCAGAAGATGATCATGTAGGCCCACACGTTGCGCACGAGGTTCGACGTGATGTTCGCCGTCAGCGTGCTGAGGAACGCCGGACCGGTCAGCGCCGGGTAGACGACGTAGTCCTTCAGCGCCTGCTTGCCGATCTTGTCGCCGATCTGCTTGAGCTGGCGCTTGAGCAGCTTCGGGTCCTTCTCGCCCTTGCGGATCGCCTCGATGTCGAGGTCGTGCAGCGCCACGCCGTACTCGAAGAACAGCGCGAGCAGGGCGTTGTAGACCGGCTGGCCCAGGTTGTAGGGCGTCCACTTCTGGTCGCGGCTCATCCGCAGGATCCCGTAGCCCACGTCGTTGTCGTGGCCGAGCACGTTCGTGAACTGGTGGTGGATGTAGTTGTGCGAGTGCTTCCACTGCTCCGCCGGCTGCGTGGTGTCCCACTCCCAGCTGCTGGAGTGCACCTCGGGATCGTTCATCCAGTCCCACTGGCCGTGCATCGTGTTGTGGCCGATCTCCATGTTCTCGAGGATCTTGGCCGACGAGAGCAGCGCCGTGCCGAGCAGCCAGGCGGGTGGGAACAGGCTCGCGAACAGGGTGATGCGCCCGGCGGCCGCCAGCCGGCGCTGCAGCGCGATGATGCGCAGGACGTAGTCGCGGTCGGCCTGACCGCGACTCGCCTCGACCTCGGCGCGGATCTCGTCGAGCTCTCGCCCGATCGCCTCCACCTCCTCGTCGGTGAGGTGGGTGTACTCGCGCACGTCGGCGTAGGCCATGGGTGTCTCCTCAGATCTTGAGCGTGCAGTCGGTGGCGGCGACGCTGATGCAGGTCTGCACGTACTCGCCCTCGGTGTGCTCGTCGCCGCTGCGCAGGTCCTTCACGCGGCCGCTGAGCAGCGGCACGTCGCACGTGTGGCAGATGCCCATGCGACAGCCGAACAGCATGTTGACGCCGGCCTGCTCGCCGGCCTCCAGCAGCGTCGTGGCCCCGTCGACCTCGACGCTCTTGCCCGTGTCGCCGAAGGTGATCGTGCCGCCCTCGGCGTCGGTCTCGGTGGCGCCGAGCGAGAACCGCTCGACGTGCAGCTCGTCCTCGCGGCCCAGCCGCTCGAAGTGCTCGACGAGCGCGTCGAGCATCGGCTGCGGGCCGCAGGCCCACGTCTCGCGCTCGGCCCAGTCGTGGCAGACCTCGCCCAGCCGGTCGGGCGTGAGGAACCCGTCGCGGTCGGTGAACCGCTCGTGGAACGTGAAGCGGTCGTGCTTCGAAGCGAGCTCGCGCAGCTCGTCGAGGAACATCATGTCGTCCTCGTCGACCGCGGAGTAGGCGAGGAACACGTCGGGCACGGAGCCGCGACGGTCGAGGGTCCGCAGCATCGACATCACCGGGGTGATGCCGCTGCCGCCGACGACGAAGAGCATCTTCGCCGGCGGCGGGTCGGGCAGCACGAAGTCGCCCTGCGGCGACTCCAGCCGGACGATCGTGCCCGGCGCGAGCCCGTTGACCAGGTGCTCGGACAGGAAGCCCTCGGGCATCGCCTTCACGGTGATCGCGACGGTGCCCTCCGAGCGCACGGGCGCCGACGACAACGAGTAGGACCGCCAGTGGAACCGGCCGTCGATCTCCACGCCGATGCCGATGTACTGGCCGGGCTGGAAGTCGAACGACCAGCCCCAGCCGGGCTTGATGACGAGCGTCGCCGAGCGGTCGGTGACCTGCTCGACCCGCTCGACGCGGCCGCGCAGCTCGCGCGCGGACCACAGCGGGTTGATGAGCTTGAGGTAGTCGTCGGGGTGCAGCGGCGTCGTGAACGCCTTGCCGACCGCACGCACGCGACGCAGCACGGTCGACCTCTCGATCAGTGAGTCAGCCATCGGTCCGCCTCCCCGGCCTCGCGCCCCACCGTGACGACCCTGGCGGCCGTGTGGTGTGCGTCACGGCGAGCGTACGTCCGTCCTGGCATCCGCGCGCGGCAAACCAGGGGCATCCATCCACGAGGTGAGACCAGGAGTTACATCGCATACGACCACATCGTGCACGTTCGAGTTGCGCCGTCGGCCTGCTCGACCAGACTCGAAGGAGCCAGAGCGCACGATCCCCGACACCCACGGAGGAACATCCCATGAGCACGCTCGAGACCAACGGCATCCAGATCAGCTACACCGACTCCGGCGGCGACGGCCGCCCCGTCGTCCTCATCCACGGCTGGCCCCTCAGCGGCGCGTCCTGGTCGGAGCAGGTCCCGGCCCTGACCGAGGCCGGCTACCGCGTCATCACCTACGACCGCCGTGGCTTCGGCGCGAGCGACAAGCCCGACACCGGCTACGACTACGACACGTTCACCGAGGACCTCGCAGGCCTGCTCGAGCTGCTCGAGGTCACCGACGCGACCATCGTCGGCTTCTCGATGGGCGGCGGCGAGGTGGCCCGCTACCTCGGCTCGCGCGGCTCCGAGCGCATCCACTCGGCCGTGTTCGCCGGCGCCGTCCCGCCGTACCTGCTGAAGACCGACGACAACCCCGACGGCGGCCTCACGCCCGAGGACGTCCAGGGCTTCAAGGACGGCGTCAGCAACGACCGTGCCGGCTTCCTCGAGGAGTTCACCACGAACTTCTTCAGCGCCAACGACGAGCTCAAGGTCACCGAGGCCCAGCGTCAGGAGGCCATCGCGCTCGTCGAGCCCGCGTCGACGACGGCCATGCTCGGCTGCGTCGAGGCCTTCGGCACCACCGACTTCCGTGACGACCTCGAGAAGATCGACGTGCCGACGCTCGTCATCCACGGCGACAGCGACGCCGTCGTGCCGTTCGAGGTCTCCGGCAAGCGCACGGGTGAGACGGTGAAGGACGCCACCGTCCACGTCGTCGCCGACGGCCCGCACGGGTTCAACGTGAGCCACGCCGAGGAGCTCAACCGCGTGCTGCTCGACTTCCTGCAGCGCTGACCTCGCTCCGCCCCGGCGGACGACACGCACCGAGCCCCTCCCGGACCACTCCGGGAGGGGCTTCGTGCGTCGTCGTCGCCAAGGTGACGAAACGGTTAAGCCCGCAATTGCAGGTCCGTCAGCCCTGGCGCACCAGCAGGCACGGGGTGAGACTGTCTCCCATGCCTCGCCCCTCCCAGGGCGGGCACGCCTTGTCCCACGGGGGGACGCCGGTCCACGGTCCGGTAGCAGAGAGGACGCACCACCTTGCGCACACGCCGCACACGGCTGCTCCGTTCAGGAGCCGCCTCCACCATCGCGCTCGCGCTCGCCATCACCTCGGCGGGCGCAGCGAACGCCGCGAACGACGAGCCGCGGTCCAAGGTCGAGCAGGCCCCGGAGCGGGCCGCGCAGACCGACGAGGTCAAGGACGCGCCGGCCGGCGACAAGCTCGGCCAGCCCGACCGCGAGCTGCTCGCCGAGGCCCGGCAGAACGGTGACAAGCGCGTCACCGTCATGATCGCCACCCAGCGCAAGGCCACCGGGGCCGTCGTCGACGCCCTGGAGTCGTCGGGCGCCTGGATCGGCAAGGTCGACGACAAGCTCGGCTACGTCCGCGCCAGCGTGCCCACCTCGCGCGTCGAGAAGGTCGCCGCACTCTCGAAGGTCGACGCCGTCGACCTCGACGAGACCATCCCGATCGACGACCCTGCCCCCGGCAAGGTCTCCGCCGACGGTTCCGCGCCCAGCAGCGCGCCCGGCGCGAGCACCCCCGACGCCAACCCGTACATGCCCACGCGCGAGACCGGCACGACCGACTTCGTCGCGAAGAACCCGAAGTACGACGGCCGCGGCGTCACCATCGGCATCATCGACTCCGGCGTCGACCTCGACCACCCGGCCTTGCAGGAGACCAGCACCGGCGAGCGCAAGATCGTCGACTGGGTCACTGGCACCGACCCGCTCCTCGACGACGACAGCACGTGGCGGGCCATGCTCACCTCCGTGAAGGCGACCCCGACGTTCACCTACGCCGACCAGACCTGGACCGCGCCGCGTGAGGGCACCTTCCGCGTCAACCGCTTCAGCGAGAGCATCACCGCCGGCAGCGAGCCCGGCGGCGACGTGAACCGCGACGGCGACACCACCGACCGGTTCGGCATCCTCTACGACGAGACGACCCACGACATCTGGGTCGATGCGAACCAGGACAACGTCTTCTCCGACGACGAGCTCATGCGCCCGTACAAGGAGAAGTTCCAGGTCGGCCACTTCGGCACCGACGACCCGTCGACCGACGTCGTCGAGCGCATGCCGTTCACCGTCGAGTACCGCGAGGACGTCAGCCTCGCGCCCGCCGGCCTGCCCGGCACCGCCGACTTCGTGAACATCGGCATCGTCGAGGACGCCCATGGCAGCCACGTCGCCGGCATCGCCGCCGGTCACTCGCTGTTCGGTGGCGCCATGAACGGCCAGGCGCCCGGCGCCAAGATCGTCTCGAGCCGTGCGTGCACGTGGGGCGGCGGCTGCACCGCCGCGGCCCTGCTCGACGGCATGGTCGACCTCGTCACCAACCGCGGTGTCGACGTCGTCAACATGTCGATCGGCGGCCTGCCCGCGCTCAACGACGCCAACAACGCCCGTGCCACGGTCTACGACCGTCTGATCGACGACTACGGCGTGCAGCTGTTCATCTCCGCCGGCAACAGCGGCCCGGGCCTGAACACCATCGGCGACCCGTCCGTGGCCGGCAAGGTCGTGAGCGTCGCGTCGTCCATCTCCAAGGAGACCTGGAAGGCCAACTACGGCTCGGTCGTCTCGGCCGCGCTCGCGCTGCACCCGTTCTCCTCGCGTGGCCCGACGGAGTCCGGCGACTTCAAGCCGAACATCGCGGCCCCCGGCTCGGCGATCTCGACCGTGCCCCAGTGGCTCAAGCAGCCCGACCTCAAGGAGGCCGGCTACACGCTTCCGGTCGGCTACGCGATGTTCAACGGCACGTCGATGGCCTCGCCGCAGGCCGCCGGCGCGGCAGCCGTGCTGCTCTCGGGCACCCTCGCCCGGGAGGTCCCGGTGACGCCCAAGCAGCTGCGCAACGCGCTGTACTCCTCGGCGAAGCTCTTCTCCGGTGAGACGGTCGCGGGTCAGGGCACGGGACAGCTCAACGTGCCCGGTGCGTGGAGCCTGCTGCTGAAGAAGGCCGTCACGGCCGACTACCGCACCGACGCGCCGGTCTGCACCCCGCTGTCGGACTTCCTGGCCAAGCCGGGTCGCGGCACGGGCCTGTACAACCGCTGCGCCGCCGACCAGGGCGGTCAGACGCTGAACAAGGCCAAGAAGTACGACGTGAAGATCACGCGCTCGTCCGGCACCTACAAGTCGGTCAAGCACACCGTGCGCATCGTCGGCAACGACGGCACGTTCCGCGCGCCCACCTCGATCACGCTCGCGCGGGGTCGCACGGTGAGCCTGCCGGTGACCGCCACCGCCAAGACTCAGGGTGCGCACTCGGCCATCGTGGAGATCGACGACCCGGCCACCCCGGTCGTCGACCACCGCGTCATGGTGACCGTCGTGCAGTCCACGGGCCTGACCTCGCCGAGCTTCGCCAAGGAGAACCGCGGCACGGTCCAGCGCAACCGGTCGACGTCGTACTTCGTGTCGGTGCCGAAGGGTGCCAAGGCGCTGCAGGTGAACCTGTCCGGCATCGCCACGCGCAGCCAGACGCGGTTCATCGCGATCAACCCCTACGGCGTCCCGGTCGAGTCGACGGCGTCGACGGCGTGCTACACCAACTTCAGCGACGCGAAGGCCTGCAAGCCGACGTCGCGGAGCTACGCCGACCCGTTGCCGGGTGTCTGGGAGATCGAGGTGGAGTCGCGTCGCACGTCGCCGCTGCTCGACAACCCGTTCACGCTGACCGCCGCGGTCCAGGGCGTCACCGTCGACCCCGCCTCCCAGGAGGTCGCCCCGGCGGCCGACGGTGGCGCGACGGCCCTGGAGTGGACGCTCAAGAACGCGTTCGGTCCGGTCACGGTCACGCCGCGTGGTGGCGACCTGGGCAGCGCCCTCGCGGAGCGCAAGACGATCGACGACGGTGCTCGCCAGACCTACACCGTCGACGTCCCGGAGGGTGCGTCGAGCCTCACGGCGACCATCGGCAGCACGTCCGACGCCGGCGCCGACCTCGACCTCGCCATCCTCAACCCGGACGGGTCGCAGGCCGGCCAGTCCGCGGACGGCGACTCCGAGGAGTCGGTCACGCTGGACGCCCCCGCCGCCGGCAGGTACACCGTCGTCGTCGACGGCTACGCGGTCCCGGCCGGCAGCACCGAGTACGACTACCTGGACGTGTTCTACTCCACGGGGCTGGGCACGCTCGCGGTCGACGACACGCCCGTCCAGCTGGCACGCGGTGGCACGGCGGTCGTCAAGGGCTCGCTGGAGCCCACGGCGCAGCCGACCGAAGGTCGTTCGCTGTTCGGTGAGATGCAGGTGATCTCGTCCGAGGGTGCGGTGCTCGGCAGCGGGACGGTCCGGGTGACCGGATCGGCCCCGGAGCCGACCCCGTCGGCGACGACCACGACGCCGACCGCCCCGGAGACGGCTCAGCCGCTCGCTCCGAAGGCGACGGCGTCGACGACGGACGAGCAGGAGTAGTCAGCCGCGCTCGACCTCGGCGACGACGAGCACCGGTCCTCGCTGACAGGTGGTGGTCGCGTCGGGGTCGGGCCGGCCCCGCACGGTGACACGGTCGCCGGCCTCGAGGCCGGCGACCGTTCCTGTGAGCACCCACGTGCGACCGGTCGCGGCGAGCGTGACGCACCGGTCCTCCGGCGAACGCTCCACGACACCGGTGACGGTCTGCAGAGCCGCCGACGGCTTGCCCGTCGGCGTCGGGTCGTCGGGCAGCGTCGGGTCGTCCGGCAAGGTCGGTGTCGGGTCGTCAGGCAGAGTCGTCGAGGGCGCAGGCGAGGGCGTGCTGCCGCTCCCCCCTCCCCCGCCGGTGCCACCGCACCCCGCGAGGACCACCGCCACCAGCACCCACCCGACCCGTCTCATCCCCCCAGAGTGCCACCGCCCCCGAAGCCCCGCGTCCCTGGTCGAGCAGGGATCGGACCGTTCCGCTGGTCGAGGAGCGGCGACGGCGAGCGCCAGCGAGCACGTCGGCGCGTATCGAGACCACCCGGCAACGGCCCAGCGCGGGCCGACCCGCAGCGTCCCCCTGGAGTGGTCTCGATACGCCCGGAGCACGCTCCTTCGTCGCGGCTCCGCGCTACTCGGCCAGCGAAACGCTTCGCCGGTCGAGTAGTTCGAGCGAGCTTGCGAAGCTCGGACGTATCGAGACCACCCGGCAACGGCCCAGCGCGAGCCGGCTCCCAGCGAGGGCTCAGAGTGGTCTCGATACGTCTACGCCAGCTCCTTCGTCGCGGCGTCGACTACTCGACCAGCGGAACGCTTCGCTGGTCGAGTAGCGGCCACGCGC
>NZ_LUNF01000179.1:0-7003 GCF_001626145.1 Aeromicrobium sp. REDSEA-S32_B7 | reverse complement strand
GCCATGGCGGTCGACGACACCGGACGCGTGGTCGGCAGCATCTCCGGCGGGTGCGTCGAGGGTGCCCTCGTCGCCGAGTGCGAGGAGGTCCTCGCGGGAGGGCCCACGCGACGGCGGACCTACTCCGCAGGCGACTGGCTGGAGCCCGGCCTGATGTGCGGCGGGACGATCGAGGTGCTCGTGTGCGACCTCGCGTCGCTCGACGCGGAGCAGTGGCACCAGGTCGAGTGCGCGGCGGGCGGGAGGTCCGCGACCCTGACGCTCGCCGGCACCAGCATCTCGGTCCAGCGGCCGCCGGAGCTCGTGGTGGTCGGAGCCGTGGAGTTCGCCGTGGCGCTGTGCACGCTCGCGTCGCGCGCCGGCTTCGCCGTCACCGTCCTCGACCACCGCGCGACCTTCGCGACCAAGGAGCGCTTCCCCGACGCGACGGCGGTCGTCGTGGCCGACCTCGCGGACTGGTGCGCGACGCGCACGTGGTCGCCCGAGGACGCCGTGTGCGTGCTCGGGCACGACCTCGACCGCGACACGGTCGTGCTCGCGTCGGCCCTGGAGGGCGGGGCCGGCTACGTCGGCGCGATGGGCTCGCGCACCACGCACGAACGACGCGTGCGCGCCCTCGACGGCGTCGACATCAGCCGCCTGCGCTCCCCCCTCGGGCTCGACCTCGGCGGCTCGAGCCCCGAGCACACCGCCGTGGCGATCCTGGCGGAGGTGCTGGCCGTCCGCCACGGCGGCTCGGCGCAGCCGCTCTCGGCCACGACCGGACCGATCCACCGGTCCCCCGCGCGCCTCGACCCGGCCTGAGGGCCGGCCGACCTAGCCCCGGCGCTGCCGACTCGGTGGTGCGTCGGACCCGGTCTGCGCCAGCCGCCAGATCCGGTCGCGACTCATCGGCAGCGTGCGGGGACGTGCGCCGAGCGCGTCGGTGATCGCGTTGGCGAGGGCCGGGGCCACCGGGTTGTACGGTGCCTCGCTCATCGACTCGCGGTAGGAACGGAAGGTGCGCGTCACGACGTGTCCGTCCTCCACGACCACCTCCTCCTGCAGGGCCGAGCCGATCGCCTGCGCGACACCGCCCTCCACCTGGCCCCGGAGCTGCTCGGGGTTGATCACGACGCCCGCGTCGGCGGCGTGCACCGACTGCAGCACCCGCACCTCGCCCGACGTCGGGTCGACCGCCACCCGGAAGCCATGGACGTTGAAGGCCACCGAGCGTGGGCTCCCGTCGTGGGTGCCCTCCGCCGACAGCCCGTCGGGCACGACCTCGCGGAAGCTCAGGAGCGACCCGTCGGGCAGGCGCACGCCGTCGCGCTCGAGCGTGCAGTGGCCGCGGGCGACGCCGGCCGCGCGGGCGGCGAGCGTGAGCAGCTCGGCGTGCAGCCGCTCGGCCGCCACGTGCACCGCCTTGCCCGCGACGACGGAGCCGGCCGAGCCGTAGGCGCCGGTGTCGTAGCCCGACGTCGCCGTGTCGCTCTGGCGCACCCGGACGCGGTCGGGCGTCGTGGCCAGCTCGGTCGCCGCGAGCTGGACGTGCACCGTCGTGGTGCCGTTGCCGAACTCGGCGGTGCCGACGGAGAGGGTGTAGCGGCCGTCGGCGTCGACCGCCACCGCCACGTCGGTGAAGTGCCCGCGCGGCGGGATGGTGGCGATCATCGCCATCGCGACGCCGCGTCCCGTCGGCCAGCCCTCGGGAGCGTCGTCGCCGCGACCCGACGCGAGTGCGGCGTCGACGAGGTCGAGGCACTGGTCGAGCCCGTAGGAGCCGTACTCCAGGTCGTCCTCCTCCAGCGCCGTGACCACGAACGGGTCGCCGGGCACGACGGCGTTGCGACGTCGCAGCTCGACGGGGTCCAGCCCGAGCTCGGCGGCGAGGTCGTCCATGGCCGACTCGATGCCGAACATGACCTGCCCGAGGCCGTAGCCGCGGAAGGCGCCCGACGGGAGCTGGTGGGTGTAGACGGCCTCGGCGTCGACCCGCTTGTTGGGGCAGCGGTACTGCGCGACCGACTCGTGGCAGCCGTGGAACATGACGCCGACGGCGTGGTTGCCGTAGGCGCCGGTGTCGGACAGCACGTCGAGCTTGAGCGCCGTCAGGTGCCCGTCGGCGTCGGCGCCGAGCGTGACGCCGACCCGCATGGGGTGGCGGCACGGCACGATCGTGAACTGGTCCTCGCGGCTCAGCTCGTACTGCACGGGGCGTCCGGTGCGCAGGACGGCGAGCCCGATGACGTCCTCGACGAGCATCTCCTGCTTGCCGCCGAACCCGCCGCCGACCCGGGCGGCGAGCACCCGGACCCGGTCGCGCGGCAGCGAGAGCACGTGGGCGAGCTCGTCGCGCACCAGGAAGGGCACCTGCGTGCTCGTGCGCACCACGAGGGTGCCGTCGTCGGCCAGCCAGCCGCGTCCGCCGTGCGTCTCGAGCTGGGCGTGCGAGACCCGCGACGTCTGCCACGTGCCCGACACGACGGTGTGGGCCGAGGCCAGCGCCGCCTCGACGTCGCCGTGCTCGTCGTGCAGCTGGGCGACGACGTTGCGGGTGGGCTCGGCGATGCGCGAGACGACCGGGTCCTTGTCGCCGTGCACGAGCGGCGCCCCTGGCCGACGCGCCGCGTCGGGGTCGAGGACCGCGGGCAGCACCTCGTACTCCACGTCGACGAGCCGGCAGGCCTCCTGCGCGGTGGCGACGGTCTCGGCCACGACCACCGCGACGCGCTGGCCGGCGAACCGCAGGACGGGGTCGAGCATGCGCGTGTCGTCGGGGTCGTCGAGCCGGCTCTGGTGCCGGCCGGTGGAGTAGAGGACGTCGGGGGCGTCGTGGTAGGTGAGGACCAGGTGGACGCCCTCCAGCGCCTCCGCCCGTGACGTGTCGATCGAGGTGATGCGCGCGTGCGGGTGCGGGCTGCCGAGCACCGCGACGTGGAGCAGGTCCGCCGGCGCCTCCAGGTCGAGGGTGAAGGGCTCCTGCCCGGCCACGACGCGGCAGGCCGCCGGCGCGGCGACCGAGGCGCCGAACGCCTCCCCCGCCGGGGCCTCGCCGACGTTGGCCGTGCCGGCGAGGGCGTCGCGGACCGAGCGGTAGCCGGTGCAGCGGCACAGGTTGCCCTTCATCGAGCGGCAGAGGTCGTCGTGCGCGAGCCCCTCGGGCAGCGTCGACGCGGTGACGACCATGCCCGCCGTGCAGAACCCGCACTGGAACCCGGCCGCGTCGACGAAGCGCTGCTGCACGGGGTGCAGGTCGTCGGGCGTCCCCAGGCCGGACGCCGTCGTCACCTCGCGACCGGCGGCCCGCACGGCCGGGAAGACGCACGAGTGCGTCGGGTCGCCGTCGACCAGGACGGTGCAGGCACCGCAGTCGCCGGCGTCGCAGCCCTTCTTGACGTCGAGGCGGTCGTGGTCGCGCAGGTAGGTGCGCAGGCACTGGCCCGGCGTCGGGGCCGTGGTGACGCTCGCGCCGTTGATCCGCACCTCGAACGCCCCTCTCTCGACGGGATCTGTCTCGACCGGACTGCTCATGCCAGCTCCTCCACGACCTCGAGCGCGCAGCGCAGGGTCTGCGCGGCACGCCAGTCGGGCGCGCCGTGCGGGTCGTCGTACCAGCGCTCGATCGTGGCCACCGCGGTCGCGACGTCGGACTCCGTGGGAGCCGGGCCGAGGTCGAGCACGTGGGGGCGGTGGGTCGAGGCGGTCACGCTGACGTGCACGCCGCCGTCCGGCTCGCGCCGGCCGACCAGCACCGCGCCCGAGCGGCCCATGGGGGTGAGCGCCGCGCGCCGGAAGGCCGTCGTCGACGCGAGCGACGCACGCGGCACCTCGAACGCACGCACGAGCTCGCCCGGGTCCAGCGACGTCCGGCGCACGTCGGTCACGAGCGACGCGACCGGCACCCGACGCTCGCCACCGGGCCCCCACACGACGGCGTCGGAGCCGAGGCCGGTCAGCAGCGAGGTGGCGCCGCCGGCCGGCAGCGCCAGGCACACGTTGCCGCCGACGGTGGCGCGCCGGGAGACCTTGCTCGACATGACGAGCGCCTCGACGCACGGCCGCGCCACCGCGAGCCCCGGCAGCCCGGACCGCTCGGCGTGCGTGACGAGGTCGAGGAGGGAGCACGTGGCCCCGATCGTCAGCCCAGTCGTCAGCCCGGTCGCGGAGCCGTCCGCTGCTCCGGCGTCGAGCTCCCAGTCGGGCCAGCCCAGCGCCAGGAGGTCGACGAGGCCGGTGGTCGTCACCTGCGGCTCGGAGAACAGCCACGTGCCGCCGGCCAGCCAGGTCTCGCCAGGTGCGAGGACCAGGTCGTCCGGGCCGGTGGGCAGACGGAAGGTCCCGACGGTGTGCAGGTCCACGGCCTCAGTCCTCGATCTCGCCGAGCGCGCGGTAGGCCGCCGCGATCGCGGCCACCCGCTGGCCCGCCGCCGGGCCGAGCGCGTCGAGGACGCGCGACGACAGCGCCGCGACGACGCTCATCGCCGCCGCGTAGCTGTCGAACGCGGCCTGCGTCGAGGCGCCGCACTCGATCCACAAGTCGCCCGGCGACGCGAGCCGGCGGCCCGACGGGTCGGCCATGAGCACGACCCGGGCGCCCTGGGACCTGACGAGGTCGAGCAGCGCGGCGATCTCGGGCGGGCGGCGACGGAACGCGACCACGACCACGACGTCGTCGGCGCCCAGACCGACCACCTCGTCGGACAGCGACTGCCCCGGCGACGGCGCGACCCCGACGCCGGTCCGCGCCTGCGTCAGCTGCTGGGTCAGGTGCAGCGCGACCGGGTAGCTGTTGCGCATCCCGACGACCGTCACCGTCGCGGCACCGGCCAGCAGCGCCGCCGCCTGCTCGATCGCACCCTCGGCCGCGGTGAGCACGCGGTGCAGGTGCTCGACCTCGGTCTCCAGGTGGCGCGCGACGCTCGGCGGCGCCCCCACCGGCACCGGCAGGCCCGCGTTGCGCAGGACGAGCAGCTGGTCGCGGACCTGCGTGAAGTCCTCGTAGTCGAGCCGACGGAACAGCCGGCTCATCGTCGCCTTGGAGACACCGGCCAGGTCGGCGAGCTCCGACGCCCGGTACATGGCGAGGTCGTGCAGGTGCTCCAGCAGCACGTCGGCCGCACGGCGCTCCTGCGGGGCGAGGTCGGCGTACTTCTCGGTGATGCGCACCTCGATCGGCCGCGTCTCCTCGCGAGGAGCCCCTGACGGGTCCAGGGCGGTGGTGCTCATGAGGCCGCGACCTTCGCCGCGACCTCGAGGACGGCGGCCTCGAAGGCGTCGAGCCCGCGCGCGACGTCGATCTCGCGGACGTCCTCGTCGGGGTGGTGGCTCACGCCGTCGTGGCAGCGTACGAACAGCATGGCCACGTCGGTGACGGCCCCGACGGCCATGCCGTCGTGGCCGGCGCGGCTCCACAGCCCCATCGGGGTGGTGTCGCCCGTGCCCACGATGCCGCTGACGACGGCGTCGGTCAGCCAGGGCGCGCACGGCATCGCGGGCGCCCGGTGCGTCTCGGTGACCCGCAGCCCCAGCCCACGCGCGGCGCACAGCCGCTGCAGCTCGGCCTCCAGGTCCTCCCACATCGCGTCGCGGGCGGCGTCGGTGGGCGCGCGCAGGTCGAGGCTGACCTCGACGTGCCCCGCGATCACGTTGACCGCGCCCGGGCGGGCCTCGATCCGGCCCGTCGTGGCGATGCAGCCCGACGGGCGGACCATGCGCTCGATCGCCGTGATGCACTCCGCGGCGCCGACCATGGCGTCCTTGCGGCGGTCGTAGGGCGTCCCGCCGGCGTGGCGGGCCTCGCCCTCCACCTCCAGGACGAAGCGCCGCGCGCCGGCGATGGTGGTCACGTACCCGAGCGAGGCGTCGGCCTCCTCGAGGTAGGGGCCCTGCTCGATGTGCGCCTCGAGGTAGCCCACGAGCTCATCCGGACGCCGCGCGGCGGTGCCGACGGCGCGCGGGTCGAGCCCGAACTCCTCGAACGCGGTCCGCAGCGTCATGCCGCCCGCGTCGCAGAGGTCCCACCACGCGGGGTCCCACGTGCCGGCGGCCGCGCAGCTGCCCAGCAGCGCCTTGCCGAACCGCGTGCCCTCCTCGTCGCTGAACCCGACCACCTCCAGGGCGAACGGCAGGTCGTCCACCCGGTCACCGAGCCGCTCGGCGACGGCGATGCCCATGAGCACGCCCAGCATGCCGTCGTAGGAGCCGGCGTCGGGGACGGTGTCGAGGTGGGAGCCCAGCAGCAGGGCGGGCAGCCCCGGCTCGCGGCCCTCGCGTCGGCCGTACTGGTTGCCGGCCGCGTCCTGGCGCGGAGCGAGGCCGGCGCGCGTCATCCACCGGGCCACGACCCGGTTGACCGCCGCGTGCTCCGGCGACAGGTAGACGCGTTCCAGGTGCTCGGGGTGGGAGGAGTAGAGGTCCAGCTCGGCGCAGCGGGCCAGCACCTCGGCCGCCGAGCCGACCGCGGCGCCGCTCGTGGGCAGGTCCGTCGGGGCGCTCACGCGTAGACCTCCTGCGCAGCGCCGACGCCACCGCCGGCTGTCACGGCGACACCACCGGACCGCAGCACCTGCTCCAGCGCGGCCAACGTGACGAGCACGGCGTCCTTGCGGGCGTTGTAGCCCATCGTGCCGATCCTCCAGACCTTGCCGTGCAGAGGTCCGAAGGAGGTGCCGATCTCGATGCCGAAGTCCTCGAGCATCACCGCCCGCGCGGCGTCGCCGTCGACGCCGTCGGGGATGTGCACCGCGACGACGTTGCTCATCTTGTGGTCGACGTCGCCGAAGACCTCCAGCCCGAGCCCACGCACCCCGGCGAGCATCGCGGCACCGTGCAGACGGTGCCGCTCGACGGCGGCGTCGATCCCCTCCTCCACGAGCAGCCGCGCGCACTCGCGCGCGCCGTAGAGCATCGTCGTCGCCTCGGTGTGGTGGTTGAGCCGGCGCGGACCCCAGTAGTCCATGATCATCGCGAGGTCGAGGTAGTTCGAGGCGATGCGCACGCCCCGCGCGACGTCGCGCTCCTC
>NZ_LUNF01000178.1:3851-4294 GCF_001626145.1 Aeromicrobium sp. REDSEA-S32_B7 | reverse complement strand
GCCAACTCCGTCCACCCCGGCCGCATCTCGACCCCGGCCACGGACCAGATGCCGCCCGACCTGATCCCGATCCCGCTGGGCCGCGCCGGCACCGTCGAGGAGGTCGCGGGGCTGGTGGTCTTCCTGGCCAGCGACTACTCCTCCTACCTCACCGGCGAGGTCGTCTCGGTCAGCAGCCAGCATGCCTGAGCAGGCCGGCGGCGCAGCGGCGTCGACCGCGGGAGCGAGCCGGCGCGAGGAGCTGCTGCGGATCGCGGCCGACCTCTTCGCGACCAAGGGCTTCCGCAACACCACCGTCCGCGACATCGCGGACGCCGCCGGCATCCTCTCGGGCAGCCTCTACCACCACTTCGACTCCAAGGAGTCGATGGTCGACGAGCTGATGCGCACCTTCCAGGCCGAGCTGTTCGCGGCGTACGACGACATCCTGGCCAGTCCCGACG
>NZ_LUNF01000178.1:0-3844 GCF_001626145.1 Aeromicrobium sp. REDSEA-S32_B7 | reverse complement strand
GCCATCGACCAGCACCCCCACGAGGTCGCGATCTTCCAGAACGAGGCGGCCACCCTGGGCCAGCTCGAGCGCTTCGGCTACCTCGCCGAGCGCAACCGGCAGTCCCGCGACGTGTGGGTCAGCCTGCTCACCGAGGGCGTGGAGACCGGGGCGCTGCGGGCCGACCTGGACATCACCCTGACCTACCGCTTCATCCGCGACACCGTGTGGGTGGCCGTGCGGTGGTACCGCCCCGGCGGGCCGCACACCACCACCGAGGTCGCCGACCAGTACCTCACCATCCTGCTCGACGGAATCGCGAAGGACCACGACCATGCCTGAGGCCTACATCATCGACGCCGTCCGCACCCCGGTCGGCAAGCGCGGGGGAGCACTGGCGGGGGTCCACTCCGCCGACCTCGGCGGCATCGTCCTGTCGGCGCTGATGCGCCGCACGGGCGTGGACCCGGGTGCCGTCGACGACGTCATCATGGGCTGCTGCGACACGATCGGATCGCAGGCCGGCGACGTGGCCCGCTCGGCCTGGCTGGTGGCGGGGCTGCCTGCGCACGTGCCGGGCGTGACCATCGACAGGCAGTGCGGCTCCTCCCAGCAGTCGGTGCACTTCGCGGCTCAGGGCGTCATGTCGGGCACCCAGGACCTCGTGGTCGCCGGCGGCCTGCAGAACATGTCGGCGATCCCGATCTCGGCGGCGATGCTGGTCGGTCAGCAGTACGGCTTCTCCACCCCCTTCGCGGAGTCCCCGGGCTGGCAGGAGCGCTTCGGCGACCAGGAGGTCTCGCAGTTCCGCTCCGCGGAGATGATCGCGGAGAAGTGGGACGTCAGCCGCGAGGACATGGAGGAGTTCGCCCTGGCCTCGCACCAGCGCGCGCTCGCCGCGATCTCCGAGGGCCGCTTCACCGGTGAGATCGAGCCGGTGACCCTGCCCGACGGCACCGTCTTCGACACCGACCAGTGCCCGCGGGACACCTCCCTGGAGAAGATGGCCGGCCTGCAGCCGCTGGCCCCCGGGGGGCGGATCACCGCCGCCGTCGCCTCGCAGATCTGCGACGCCTCCTCGGCGATGCTCATCGCCTCCGAGACGGCGGTGAAGGAGCACGGGCTCACCCCGCGCGCCCGCATCCACCACCTCTCGGTGCGCGGCGACGACCCGGTTCCGTCGGGCCCTCGGACGTAGACTGGAACGTATGACTTTCCCCTGGCTCAAGGGGCACGGCACCGAGAACGACTTCGTCCTGCTCCCCGACCACGACGGCACGGTGCACGGCGACCTCGACCCTGCGTTCGTGGCGGCGCTCTGCGCCCGACGCACGGGCCTCGGTGCCGACGGCGTGCTCCGCGTGGTGCGCTCGGCCGCGCTCGACGTGCCCGAGGCGGCCGCCAGCGCCGGGGAGTGGTTCATGGACTACCGCAACGCCGACGGCTCCGTCAGCGAGATGTGCGGCAACGGCGTCCGCGTGTTCGCCCGACACCTGATCGACGCCGGCCTCGTGCCGGCCGACGCGCCCGTGGTCGTCGGCACCCGCGACGGCGACAAGGTGGTCACCGTCGACGGCGACCAGCTCAGCGTCGACATGGGCGGCTACGACGTGCGCGGCACGTCGAAGGTCGAGGTCGACGGTCGCGTGTGGGAGGCGCAGGACGTGCGCACGGGCAACCCCCACGCCGTCACCTTCGTCGACACCCTCGCCGACGCAGGCACCCTGCTGCGGGCGCCCAGCTACGACACCGCGACCTACCCCGACGGCGTCAACGTCGAGTTCGTCGAGCGGGTCGCCGACCACCACGTCGCCATGCGCGTCCACGAGCGCGGCTCCGGCGAGACCCGGTCGTGCGGCACCGGCGCGTGCGCCGTCGGGATCGCTACCGCGCTCGCCGACCACGCCCTCGACGCCGCCGGCTCCACGACGTACCGTGTCGACGTCCCCGGCGGCACCCTGAACATCACGGTCGAGCCCACCCGGGTCGTCCTCGCGGGACCGGCCCGCATCGTCGCCACCGGAGAGATGGAGTGGATCGCGTGAGCGAGTCCGACACGAACGTCGCCAGCAGGCTGGGCATCGACCCCGTGGTCGACCGCGACCTGGAGGGCGCGCACGACGGACTCGAGCTCGCCGAGCGTCAGTCGCTGCGGCGCGTCGCCGGGCTGCGCACCGAGCTCGAGGACATCACCGAGGTCGAGTACCGCCAGCTGCGGCTCGAGCGGGTCGTGCTGGTCGGCGTGTGGACCGAGGGCAGTGCGGAGGACGCCGAGAACTCCCTCGCCGAGCTGAAGCTGCTCGCCGAGACCGCGGGCTCCGACGTCCTCGACGCGCTGCTCCAGCGCCGTCAACGGCCCGACCCCGCCACCTTCATCGGCAGCGGCAAGGTCGAGGAGCTCACCGCGGCGGTGCAGGCCACCGGCGCCGACACGATCATCTGCGACGGCGAGCTGGCGCCCAGCCAGCTGCGCAACCTGGAGGACCGCACCAAGGTCAAGGTCGTCGACCGGACGGCGCTGATCCTCGACATCTTCGCGCAGCACGCGAAGTCGGCGGAGGGCAAGGCGCAGGTCGAGCTCGCCCAGCTGCAGTACCAGACCCAGCGTCTGCGCGGATGGGGCGGCAACCTCTCGCGCCAGGCCGGTGGACGCGCTGCCGGCGGCGAGGGCATCGGTGGTCGTGGTCCTGGTGAGACGAAGCTCGAGACCGACCGTCGTCGCATCCAGTCCCGCATGGCGAAGCTGCGTCGAGAGCTCACGGCGCTGCGCACCACCCGCGACATCAAGAAGGCGCGGCGTCGGCGCAACGAGGTCCCGGCTGTCGTCATCGCCGGCTACACCAACGCCGGCAAGTCGAGCCTGCTCAACCGGCTGACCGGCGCGGGCGTGCTGGTGGAGGACGCGCTGTTCGCGACCCTCGACCCCACGACGCGCAAGACGCAGACGAGCGACGGACGCGTGTTCACGATGTCCGACACCGTCGGCTTCGTGCGACACCTGCCGCACCAGCTGGTCGAGGCGTTCCGCTCCACGCTGGAGGAGGTGGCCGAGGCCGACCTCGTGCTCCACGTCGTCGACGCCTCGCACCCCGACCCCGCCGGCCAGATCGCGGCCGTGCGCGAGGTGTTCGCCGAGATCGAGGCGCTGCACGTGCCGGAGATCATCGTCCTCAACAAGGCCGACGCCGCCGACCCGCTCGAGGTCAAGCAGCTGCTCGCCCGCGAGCCGCACGCCGTCGTCGTCAGCGCCCGTACGGGCGAGGGCGTCGACGAGCTGCTCGCCGCCATCGAGGCCGACCTGCCCCGACCCGCGGTGCGCGTCGAGGTCGTGGTGCCCTACGAGCGCGGTGACCTCCTCAACCAGGTGCACGAGACCGGCGAGATCGAGGAGCTGGCGCACGAGTCCGACGGCACCCACCTCGTCGCCCGCGTCTCCGACGACCTCGCCCACCAGCTCAACGCCCTCTGATCACGCGCCCAGCGGTGCGTCCGCTGGTCGAGTAGCGGAGGGTTTTGCTGGTCGAGTGCCTCCACGAGCGCCAGCGAGGGGAGGTGTATCGAGACCACTCCACGCTGTCGCTGGGGGTTGGTCCGCGCGGAGCTGTTGCCGGGTGGTCTCGATACGCACCGACGAGCTCGCTGGCGCTCGCCGTCGCTGCTACTCGACCAGCGGGACGTCTCGCTGGTCGAGTAGTCGGGCTGGGCGAGGAACGAGCCTGAGCCCGACGTATCGAGACCACTCTGGGCTTTCGCTGGGGGTCGGTTCGCGCTGGTCCGTTGCGGGGTGGTCTCGATACGTCCGAGCCTCGCAAGCTCGTCCCTGCTACTCGACCAGCGGAGCGTTCCGCTGGTCGAGTAGTCGGGC
>NZ_LUNF01000177.1:0-2661 GCF_001626145.1 Aeromicrobium sp. REDSEA-S32_B7 | reverse complement strand
GTCGATGGGCATCGAGGAGCTCGACAACACCCCGCGCCCCGTCGCCGACGTCGACGCCACGGCCGGCGGCAGCCTCGACGCGATGATGCTGGACATGAAGTCGACCTTCGACGAGGTCGTGCTCAGCCAGGCAACGCCGGAGAAGGCGAGGGCCATCCTGGAGAACCCCTTCTACATCGTGCTCTCGACGTCCTTCGCGGGGACGCAGGAGTACATGGCGATGGAGAAGCTCGGCCAGATCCACGCCGACGCGCAGGAGCGGGGCACCTACGACCTGATCGTCGTCGACACCCCGCCGTCGCGCTCGGCCCTGGACTTCCTCGACGCCCCCGAGCGGCTCTCCAGCTTCCTCGACGGCCGCTTCATCCGGCTGATGCTGGCGCCGGCCAAGGGGCCGGCCAAGCTGATGACCGCCGGGCTCGGCCTGGTCACCGGGGCACTGACCAAGGTGCTCGGCGCCCAGGTCCTCACCGACCTGCAGACCTTCGTCGCCGCGGGCCCGCGCGCAGCGCACCTACGCGCTGCTGCAGGCCCCGGGCACGGCGTTCGTCGTCGTGGCGGCGCCGGAGCCGGACGCGCTGCGCGAAGCGGCGTACTTCGTCGAGCGGTTGAACGGCGACCGGATGCCGCTGGCCGGGCTCGTGGTGAACCGGGCCAGCCCCGAGCCGCGCGGGAAGCTCTCGGCCGAGGAGGCGCTGGCCGCCGCCGAGCGGATCGACGCGCGCCGGGGGGCCGGTGCGACCGGCGAGCTCACCGCCGGACTGCTGCGGCTGCACGCCGACCGGATGCGCAGCCTGGCCCGTGAGGCCGCGCTGCGCGCCCGCTTCACCGCGGCGCACCCGGGGGTCGCCACGGCCGTGGTGCCGGCGCTGGCCAGCGACGTGCACGACCTGCGCGGTCTGCGCAGGGTCGGCGAGCTGCTCGCCCGCCGCTGAGGCGGGCGAGCGTCAGCCGGCGATCAGGCCGCGATCAGCTGCGATCAGGCGGAACGGATCGCGCGGACCGGCGCCGGGGCCTGCTGGCCCGGCGTCTGCGTGCGCGCGGTCTCGAGCACCTGGCGCCAGGAGGCGTTCGGGCGGCGACGCAGCAGCGCACGGCGCTCCCGCTCGGTCATGCCGCCCCAGACACCCCACTCGATCTGGTTGTCCAGTGCCTCCGCGAGGCACTCGGTGCGCACCGGGCAGCCCTGACAGACCTGCTTGGCCTTGTTCTGCTCGGCACCTCGAACGAACAGCTGATCCGGCGACGCCGACTTGCACGCGGCGCGCGGAGTCCAGTCCTCAACCCACATGATGATGTCCCCACATCTTGTTGTGGGGGCAGGAAATGCGTCCCCATGACGTCTGCCCCCATGTCCCTGCAACAAAGTTAAGTCGTGTCACAGATCTCAGGCAGACACGTTCAGCCCAAGTCGCATGGCCCGAAATGACTAGTCCGGGCTGACCACGGTGGGTCGGGGTGGTAGGGGCGCTCCCGTACCCTGGGCGCCATGTCGGAGCGTCCCACGAGCACCCGCGTCCTCTCCCACCTGGGGGTGATGGTCGTCGTCTCGGCCGTCCTCGGGGTGCTGGTGGCCGGTCTGGCCATCCCGTTCGCCGGCGTGGTGGGCGTCAGCGCCCGCAACGTCGCCGACACGATGGACAACCTGCCCGAGGAGCTGGAGACCGAGCAGCTCTCGCAGCGCTCGACGATCCTCGACGTCGACGGCAACGTGCTGGCCACCCTCTACGACCAGAACCGTGTCGAGGTCCCGCTGACGCAGGTCTCGCGCAAGATGGTCAAGGCGATCGTGGCCGTGGAGGACGCGCGGTTCTACCAGCACGGCGCCCTGGACCTGCAGGGCACGATCCGCGCCTTCATCACCAACACCGCCCAGAGCGGCACGGTGCAGGGTGGCTCCTCGATCACCCAGCAGCTGGTCAAGCAGACGCTGGTCAACCAGGCCGCCACCGACGAGGAGCGCGCCGCGGCCACCGACGACACCTACGCGCGCAAGCTCAAGGAGCTGCGCTACGCCGTGGCCCTGGAGCAGAACCACACCAAGGACTGGATCCTCGAGCGCTACCTCAACATCGCCTACTTCGGCGACGGCGCCTACGGCATCCAGTCCGCGGCCAAGCACTTCTTCAACACCAACGCCAGCAAGCTCAACGTCCTGCAGTCCGCGACGCTGGCCGGCCTGGTGCGCAACCCCGAGGGCTACGACCCCACCGACAACCCCGAGCGCGCGCTGCAGCGCCGCAACGTCGTGCTGCAGCGGATGAACGACGTCGGCATCCTCAACTCCAAGCGCGTCGAGCGCCTGCAGTCCAAGCCGCTGAAGCTGGACGTGCAGAAGTTCAGCAACGGCTGCGTGTTCTCCGCCGCGCCCTTCTTCTGCGACTACGTCATCCAGTGGCTGCTCAAGGACGACGCGCTCGGCAAGAACAAGAAGGAGCGCCGCAGCCTCCTCAACACCGGCGGCCTGACGATCCGCACCACCCTCGACCTCGACTACCAGCGCGGCGCCGACGCGGCGGTGCGCGACCGGGTCTACCAGCGCGACAACGCCATCGGCGCCCTGGCGATGGTCGAGCCCGGCACCGGCGATGTCCGCGCCCTGGCGCAGTCCCGGCCGATGGGCGCCGACAAGGCCGCTGGCCAGACCTACCTCAACTACAC
>NZ_LUNF01000176.1:0-9995 GCF_001626145.1 Aeromicrobium sp. REDSEA-S32_B7 | reverse complement strand
GCCCACGCCAGCGGCCCCCCGCACACGGGGCACGGGTTGTCGAAGCGTCCCGCGTCGAGGTCCTCGCGCGAGCGCACGCCCGGCACCTGCTCGCCGTGCGCGGCGCAGGTGTAGCGGCCCTCGCCGTAGACGACCATGCTCGAGGCCTGCACCAGGCGGTGCACCCCGGCCTCGTGCATCGCGGCCATCAGGGCGGCGGTGCCGAGGTCGTTGTGCGCCGCGTAGTCGGGAAGGTCCTGCGCGTCGACGCCGTTGCCGACCATCGCGGCCTGGTGGCACACGACGTCGATCCCGTCGAGGACGGCGTCGAGCTGGGCCTCGGTGGCGTCGCGCAGGTCGAGCAGGTGCACGTCGGACGGCGCGGTGTCGCGAGCGCCCGGTCCGTGGGCCATCGGCAGGTAGGCGTCGAGACGGACCACCTCGTGCCCGCGCTCGGCGAGCCGCAGGTCGATGCGCGAGCCGATGAACCCGGCGGCGCCGGTGAGCAGGACCCTCACGGGAGCTCGAACGGCAGCGTCATGCCGTCGACGGACGAGCCGCAGGCGCAGTCGCGCTCGCCGAGGGTGCCGACGACCGTCGCGAGCGTCGACTTGAGCGTGTCGGTGTGCTCGCGGAACACCTGGAAGACGGCCTCCATGCTGACGGCCTCGCCGTGACCACCGGCACCGTCGTCGACGCCTGCGTCGTGGTCGGTGACGAGCGCGACGGTGGCGTAGCAGAGGGCCAGCTCCCGGGCCAGGACCGCCTCGGGGTGCCCGGTCATGTTCACCACCGCCCAGCCCTGGTCGGCGTACCAGCGCGACTCGGCGCGCGTGGAGAAGCGCGGACCCTCGATGACGACCATGGCGCCGCCGTCGGTGGGCTGCTGGTCGGCGAGGCCGTCGAGGAGGTGGCTGCGCAGACGCTCGCAGTAGGGGTCGGCGAACGAGACGTGCACGGCGCCGGTGTCGTAGTAGGTCTGCATGCGCCCGCTCGTGCGGTCGACGAGCTGGTCGGGGACGACGAAGCTGCCGGGACCGAGCTCGGGCCGCAGCCCGCCGACGGCGCACGGTGCCAGCACCTGACGGACGCCGAGCGAGCGCAGCGCCCACAGGTTCGCGCGGTACGGCACCCGGTGTGCGGGATAGCGGTGGTCGGCGCCGTGCCGCGGCAGGAACGCGACCGTGCGGTCCCCGACCTGGCCGATCGAGACGGGCGCCGACGGCGGGCCGTAGGGCGTGTCCACGTCGACCTGCTCGGGGTCCTCCAGGAACGTGTAGAAGCCGGATCCGCCGATCACGGCGACGTCGGGGGTACTCATCCCCTCACCCTGGCAGCGCCGGGGGTCGGGCGCATCCCTGCGGCCCGCTCAGCGCAGCGAGGCGAGGAGCTCCTCGACACGGGTGCGGATCTCGTCGCGGATCGGCCTCACGGCGTCGATGCCCTGGCCCGCGGGGTCGTCGAGCACCCAGTCCTCGTACCGCCTGCCGACGTAGAAGGGGCACTCGTCGCCGCACCCCATGGTCACGACGACGTCGGCCGCGACGACGGCGTCGTCGGTGAGGACCTTCGGCTGCTGGCCGGCGATGTCGACACCGAGCTCGGCCATGGCCTCGACGGCCACGGGGTTCACCTGGTCGGCGGGTGCGGAACCGGCCGACAGCACCTCCACGTCGTCGCCGCCGAGCTCGCGCAGGAAGCCGGCGGCCATCTGGGAGCGTCCGGCGTTGTGCACGCAGACGAACAGGACGGTGGGACGGGCACGGCTCATCGGGGGGACTCCTCGGAGGGGTAGAAGCGACGCGCCCAGAGCGCGACGTGGACGAGACCCACCAGGACGGGGACCTCGACGAGCGGGCCGACGACGCCGGCGAGCGCCTGGCCTGAGGTCACCCCGAACGTGCCCACGGCGACTGCGATGGCGAGCTCGAAGTTGTTGCCCGCGGCGGTGAAGGCGACCGTCGTGCTCTTGGCGTACCCGAGGCGCAGCGCGCGTCCGAGCAGCATCCCGAGCGCGAACGTCAGGGCGAAGTAGACGAGCAGCGGCAGCGCGACGCGTGCGACGTCGAGCGGCCGGCTCGCGATCGCGTCGCCCTGCAGCGCGAACAGCACGACGATCGTGAACAGGAGGCCGTAGAGCGCCCAGGGGCCGAGCCGCGGGAGGAACCTCGACTCGTACCAGTCACGACCTCGCGCCCGCTCGCCGAGGGTCCGGGTGGCCCAGCCCGCGAGGAGCGGGACGCCGAGGAACACCACGACGCTGAGGGTGATCGCCGTGAACGAGAACTCCGCCGACGTGGTCTCGAGCCCGAGCCAGCCCGGCAGCACCTGCAGGTAGAACCAGCCGAGCGCCCCGAACGCGACGACCTGGAAGACGGAGTTGACGGCGACGAGCACGGCGGCCGCCTCGCGGTCGCCGCAGGCGAGGTCGTTCCAGATGAGCACCATCGCGATGCAGCGCGCGAGGCCGACGATCACGAGCCCGGTGCGCAGCTCCGGCAGGTCGGGCAGGAACAGCCACGCGAGCGCGAACATGAGGGCCGGTCCGACGACCCAGTTCAGGACGAGCGAGGCGGCGAGGAGCCGCCGGTCGCCGGTGACCCGCGACGTCTCGTCGTAGCGGACCTTCGCGAGCACCGGGTACATCATCACGAGCAGCCCGACCGCGATCGGCAGCGACACGGAGCCCACCGACACCGCCTCGAGCGCGGAGTCGAGCCCCTCGACGGTGCGGCCGAGGAGCAGCCCGAGCGCCATGGCCAGCACGATCCAGACGGGCAGCAGCCGGTCGAGCCGCGACAGCCGCTCCACCGGGGGTGCCGGGCTGGACGACGTGGTGCCGAGGCGCTGCTGCACGGCCGCTCCTTCGTCGAGACAGATAGATCGACGGACATCGATGGAGGGAGCGTAGCGGGTCCTGGGGCATACTCGCCGGGTGACCTCCTCGCCGCTTCCGACCACGGCCTCGGCCTGTGGCGGGACGCTGGCGTCGACGCCGCTCGAGCGCGAGGAGGCGGTCGAGCTGGCCCGCACCTTCAAGGCGCTCGCCGACCCCAACCGCGTGCGGCTGCTGTCGCTCGTGGCCGCGCACCAGGGCGGCGAGGCCTGCGTCTGCGACATCACCGGCCCGGTCGGGCTCAGCCAGGCGACCGTCTCCCACCACCTCAAGGTGCTGGTGGAGGCGGGGCTCCTCTCCCGGGAGCAGCGCGGGACGTGGGCCTTCTACTCCGTCGTCCCGGGGGCGCTGGGGCGCGTCGCGCGACTGCTCGACGGAGTCGACGGGCGTGACGTACGGCTCTGACGCTCAGTGGCCACCGAGCCGACCGGTCAGGCGCTCGTGCCGCTCCGCGCTCGCCGGGTCGAGCCCGACGATGTCGACGTTCGAGCCACGCCGGGCGTACTTCGTCGTGATCGCGTCGAGCGCGGCCACCGTCGAGGCGTCCCAGACCCGCGCGTCCGAGAGGTCGACGACGACGCGCGCCGGGTCGTCGGCGTAGTCGAACCGCGTGTACAGCTCGTTGCTCGAGGCGAAGAACAGCTGCCCGGTGACACGGTAGGTGGCGGTCGTGGTCCCGTCGGCGTCGCTGGAGACGGTGCGCTCGACGTCGGTCAGGTGCGCGACGCGGCGGGCGAAGAGCGTCATGGCCGCCAGGACGCCCACGACGACGCCGATCGCCAGGTTGTGGGTGAGCACGGTGCCGAGCACGGTGACGAGCATGACCGCCGTCTCGCTGCGGGGCATGCGTCGCAACGTGGCCGGACGCACGGAGTGCCAGTCGAAGGTGCCGACCGACACCATCATCATGACGGCGACGAGCGCGGCCATGGGGATGAGGGCGACGACGTCGCCGAACCCGACGACCAGCACGAGCAGGAACACTCCCGCGAGGAACGTGGAGATCCGCGTGCGCGCACCCGAGACCTTCACGTTGATCATCGTCTGGCCGATCATGGCGCAGCCGCCCATACCCCCGAAGAAGCCGGTGATGACGTTGGCGGCTCCCTGGCCGACCGCCTCGCGCGTCTTGTCGGAGGGGGTGTCGGTGATGTCGTCGACGAGCTTGGCGGTGAGCAGCGACTCGAGCAGACCCACGACGGCCATCGCGAGGGCGTAGGGCGCGATGATGCGGAGGGTGTCGAGCGTCAGGGGGACGTCGGGGAGGAACCACGACGGCAGGCTGTCGGGCAGGGTGCCCTGGTCGCCGACGTCGGGCACGGTGATCGACGCGAGCAGGGTGAAGCCGGTGAGCGCGACGATCGCGACCAGCGGTGCCGGGACCACGGCGTTGACGCGCGGGAAGCCGACGATGACGGCGATGCCGACCGCCACCATCGGGTAGACGAGCCACGGCACGTCGACGAGGTGCGTCAGCTGGGCTTGGAAGATGAGGATGGCAAGGGCGTTGACGAACCCGACCATGACCGATCGCGGGACGAACCGCATGAGCCGGGCGACGCCGACGAGCGCCAGCACCACCTGGATCGCGCCGCCCAGGAGCACGGTGGCGATCAGGTAGTCGTAGCCGTGCTCCCGCATCACCGGCGCGATGACGAGGGCGATCGCGCCGGTGGCGGCGGAGATCATCGCGGGACGGCCCCCGAGGAAGGAGATCGCGACGGCCATCGTGAACGACGCGAACAGCCCGACGCGGGGGTCGACGCCGGCGATGATCGAGAACGAGATCGCCTCCGGGATCAGCGCGAGCGCGACCACGAGCCCGGCGAGTACCTCGGTGCGCAGGACCCGGGGGCTGCGCAGGGCGGCGCGGACGGTGGTCGGCTCGTGGACCGGGACGGCGGTGGACGACATGGGGCTCCTGGGCGCGCGACGGTCGGCGCCTGGTCGGGGAGGTGGTGGGGAGGGCCCGGGCGCGGCGTGCGGCACCATGGGCGGGACGGCTCGTGCCGTCGAAGGTCTGCACTGAACCCTACCCTCACGTGAGGGTAGGGTTCGACGTCGCGAGCGGTGAGGATGGTCACGGATGACGGACGGCAGCGGTGACGCGTCGGCGTTCATGCAGATCGGCGAGGTCGCCGCACGGACCGAGCTGTCGCTGCGCAGCCTGCGCCACTGGGAGGAGGTCGGCCTCCTGCACCCGTCGGGCCGCACCGAGGGCGGCTTCCGGCTGTACACCGAGGACGACGTCGAGAAGATCCTCGTCATCCGCCGGATGAAGCCCCTCGGCTTCTCGATCGAGGAGATGAAGGCCGTGATGGCCGACCTCGAGGCCCTGCGGGGCACGGGATCACCGGACGACGCGCGCGCCCACCTGGCCCAGGTCCGCGCCGATGCCGTCGCCCGACGGGAGAAGCTCGAGCGCCAGCTCGCGATGGCCGACGAGTTCCTCGCGCTCCTCGAGCGCGAGTCCGACGGCTGATCGCGCCTCTCGGCGCGCGCCGGTTTGCGTGGGGCCCCACGCAAACCGGCACCAACCACGGGAATCTTGCCTGGGGGGGAGCCGGTTTCCGTGGGGGTGACGGCGCCGAGCCGACCGACAGGTGGCCACGCCTCGCGATGGAGCCGATGACGGGATCCCAAGTCCGGCGGCTTCGCCGCACAGGGGGCCCGACTCGATGACGCATCGGCAACAGAGCGCCTTCGGCGCGATGGAGCCGATGACGGGATCCCAAGTCCGGCGGCTTCGCCGCGCAGGGGGCCCGACTCGATTCCCGTCAGCGACTCCTCGCTGCGCTCGGAGCCGATGACGGGAATCGAACCCGCGTGTCTTGCTTGGGAAGCAAGCGCTCTGCCATTGAGCTACATCGGCCGGTGACGCCCAAGGTACCCGACCCTGGGCGCCGCAGGCGACGAGGGGAGCACGGCGTCGACCCCCGGGCGACGCCGCGCTCCTCACGCCCGACGGGCGCGCCGGCCGTCAGACTGCCGACTCACCGCGCTCCCCCGTCCGCACCCGGACGACCTCCACGAGGTCGGTCGCCCAGATCTTCCCGTCGCCGATCCGGCCGGTGCGGGCGGCCTCGGTCACCGCGTCGAGCACGGCCTCCAGGTCGGCGTCGGAGACCACCACGTCGACCCGCACCTTCGGCCGGAACTCCACCCGGTACTCCGCGCCGCGGTACACCTCCGCGTGGCCCTTCTGCGCACCATGGCCCGACACCTCCGTGACGGTGAGCCCCGCCATGCCGAGCCCGGTCAGCGCCTCCTTGACGTCGTCGAGCCGGTGCGGCTGGACGACGGCGGTCACGAGCTTCACGTCAGGTCCTCTCGAGGTCGTACGCCGACTCGGCGTGCTGCGTGAGGTCCATGCCCTCGAGCTCGTGCTCCTCCGGCGCCCGCAGGCCCATCACCCGGTCGAGCACGCGCGCGATGACGTACGTCGCGACGAACGCGTAGCCCGACACGACGACGATGCCCACGACCTCGCGCCAGACGATGTCCCAGCTGCCGCCGAGGAGGATGCCGCGGATGCCGGCCGGTGCGCCCTCGAAGCCGATGAGCACCACGCACAGCGAGCCGACGATGCCGCCGATCCCGTGCACCGCGAACGCGTCGAGCGACTCGTCGATCCCCAGCCGCGACTTCCACGTGACCGCCCACGCGACGACCGCGCCCGACGCGAACCCGACGAACAGCGCACCGAGCGCGTCGACGGCGTCCGCCGACGGGGTGATGCCGACGAGCCCGGCGATCACGCCCGAGCACATCCCGAGGGTGGTGGCGTGCCCGTCGCGCAGCCGCTCGACGAGGCAGAAGCCGATCATGCCGGTGCAGCCGGCGAGCAGCGTCGACATGATCGCGAACTGGGCGAGGAAGTTGGCGCCGCCGGCGGTGCCGCCGTTGAAGCCGATCCAGCCCATCCACAGCATGCCGACACCGACGAGCACGATCGGCAGGTTGTGCGGACGCATCTGCACCGTGCGACGCTTGCCGAGCACGAGCGCCAGGGCGAGCGCCCCGAAGCCGGCCGACATGTGCACGGCCGTGCCGCCCGCGTAGTCGTGCAGCTGGACGACGTTGCGCAGCCAGCCGCCCTTCGTGTCCTCGCCGTCGAACGCGAACACCTGGTGGCCCAGCGGGAGGTACACGAGCGTGAGCCACACGCCCGAGAACACGAGCCACGCGGAGAACTTCATGCGTCCGACGGCCGCCGACGCGACGATCGCGACCGTGATCGCGGCGAACAGCACGTAGAAGGAGAACCAGTAGGGGTCGACGATCGACCCGTCACCGGGATCGTCGTAGATGCCCGTCCAGCCCAGGTGCTGCAGCGGGTCGCCGATCACGCGCCAGCCGCCGAGGCTGTCGCCGACGACCACGCCGTGGCCGTAGAGCACGTACAGGACGGACACGACGGCGAGCGTGCTCATGCACATCATCAGCATGTTCAGGGCGTTCCTCGGCCCGACCATGCCTCCGTAGAACAGCGCGATGCCGGGGAACATGATCAGGACGACGGCGAATGCGGCGAGCATCCACGCCACGTCGGCTGCGGTCATCGACAGACCTCCTCGGGTGGGGGGTGGTGACGACGCCCCGGGCGGGACGTCGCGCCGGACCGGGGGGCCGGTCCGGGGTCGGGGGTTCAGGGCGCGTGCGCGTGCAGCCAGTCGACGGCGCGGTCGCGGTAGCCGGCGATGCCCTTGTAGTCGGCGATGTCGTCGGGGAGGTCGGCCTCGGTGCGCAGGTGCACCTCGCGGCCGAACGTCACGTCGTCGACGGTCAGCATGCGCGGCCGGTCCGGCCCCCACTCGGGGTACCGCTCGGTCGACACGTCGAGCCGGCGTCCGACGGTGAGCGTCCAGTTCGTCCGCCGGTACGGCGCGCCCGGCTGGAGCCGCATGATGAACTCGCGGGCGCGGGTGATGACGCCGGTCTCGCGCAGGCGCGGCACGGGGCCGTGGATCTCCAAGAACGACATGCCGACGTCGAAGCCGAACGACCAGTCGGCGGCGGACGTCACCAGGCCGGCGTCGCCCCACAGGTCGCCGTCGCGCTGGTCGAGCAGCACGAGATCCTCCTGCACCTGGGAGGCGACGTAGCGCAGCGGCTCGTCGGGCAGCGTCGACGGCTGCGCGTACGTGAAGGGCTGCTCGACGTCGAGGAGCCGGTTGGTCCAGACGTACGACGGTCCGTCGCCGTCGAGGCTCATGACGTCGGGGTAGGCGGCGGCCAGCTCGCGCATGGCTCGCGGTGGTACTCGCCGTCGACGTCGACGAGGCTCGCGCCCCACTGCCCGGCGGGCGTGCTGACGGCGCGCGGCGCCGGCTCGACGTTGGTGGAGTACCGGTAGCGGTCGGTGGGGAACGGGAACGGGAAGCCCGCGACGAGGGCGCGGTCCACGCTGGGTCACAGGTCGAGCTCCAGTCGGTCGTCGGCGGCCCGCGACACGCAGCACAGGAGCGTGTCGGCGGCGGCCTTCTCGGCGTCGCGTGCGGCCTTGTTGCTGCGTTCCGTCATCCCTTCGCCGCGGGCGACGAGATAGACGAGCGCGGTGAGGATGGGCAGGAAGAGTAGGAAGAACACCCAGACGGCCTTCAACCAACCGCTGAGCTTGTGGTCGCGGAACAGGTCGGCGATGATCGCGAACAGCGGCGCGAGCACTGCGTTGATCGCCGCCTGCGCCAGCGCCACCGCGGCCACCAGCTCGACCGGATTGCGCGCCAGCACCAGCGCGGGATAGGATGCCGCGAGCGCAATTAGGCCCGCCACCACCCACGGGCGGCGCCCGCCGCCGCGGGCCACCGACAGATCGCTCAGCCAGCCGAAGCGCAAGGCAATCGGCCGGGCGCGGACGGTTCAGTCGCTCGCCGGGCGCCGCGCGTAGATGCCGAACACCGCGATCACCGCATAGCAGGCGGCGGGCAACGCCAGCGACAGCGCGAGGCTGCCGCTAAGATCGGCCAGCGCGCCGGTGGCCAGCGGAATCACCGCGCCGCCGAAGATCGCCACATTGATGATCCCCGATCCATCCGCCGCGCGGCTGCCCAGCCGTTCGCAAGCGAGCGAAAAGATCGTCGGGAACATGATCGAGTTCATCACCCCGATCGCCAGCAGGCTGTATGCAGCCAGCGTACCGCTGCTGTTGGTCGACAGCGCGATCAGCGCGATCGCGCCGACCGCCACTGCGGCGAGGATCTTGCCCGGGCTCACCAGCCGCAGCAGCACCGAACCGATGAAGCGCCCGATCATCGCGCCGCCCCAGTAGAGGCTGACCATCCAGCCGATCACGCTTTCGGGGCGGCCGAGCACGTCGTCGAGCGTGAGGTAGTTGATGACGATCGAACCGATCGCGACCTCGGCGCCGACATAGAGGAAAATGCACAGCGCGCCGAAGCCGAAGCGGGGCCGGGCCAGCAGGTCGAAACCCACCAGCCCGCTCGAGGCCTCGTGCTTTTCGCCCTGCAACCGGTTGCGGAACAGCCAGACCGCGCCTGCGACCACGGTGATCGCCGCCGCGAGGCCGAGATAGGTCTTCACGATCATCGCTGATTCCGCAGTGCGGTAGGCGGCCAGCGCGGCGCCTTCGAAATCCTCCGCCGAGACATCGGCGAGCGTGCCCAGGATCAGCCCCGCGCCGACCAGCGGGAAGACGAAAGTGCCGAAGGAATTGAACGCCTGCGCGAAAGTCAGCCGGCTGTGCGCGGTCTCCTGCGGGCCCAGCAGGCTGATCAGCGGATTGGCCACCACCTGCACGATCACCACCCCGCTGGCGAGGATGAACAAGGCCAGCAGGAACAGCGGATAGGTCGCCGTGGTGCTGGCGGGGATGAACAGCAGGCAGCCCGCCGTCATCGTCATCAGGCCGGCCACGGCGCCGCGCATGTAGCCGATCTTCTTGACCAGCTTGGCCCCCGGAATGCCGATCACCAGATAGGCGGTGAAGAAGCAGAACTGCACCAGCATCGCCTGCGTGTAATTGAGCGTGAACAGTTCCTTCAGCTTGGGGATCAGCACGTCGTTGAGACTGGTGATCCCGCCGAAGATGAAGAACAGCGCGAAGACGAAGGGGGGCAGGCTGGGGGCGTGGACATGGCCTTCGCCTTCGGCCGGTGCC
>NZ_LUNF01000175.1:0-10260 GCF_001626145.1 Aeromicrobium sp. REDSEA-S32_B7 | reverse complement strand
AGCCTAGGAGATCCGACCCCCGCCCTCGGACACGGCCTGTCGGAGCCGACGCCTAGGTTGGGACCGACATGACCGAGCTCACGCCCCGTCCCGGCGGCGCGCTGCCGGTCCGGGGGTGGGCCCGCGGACCGCTGCGCCCGTTCCGCCACCGCCAGTACCGTCCGCTGATCGGCGCGGCGGCGTTCGAGCTGCTCGGCGAGGGCGTCTGGGTCATCGCGGTCGTGTGGCAGGTCATCGCGCTCGGCGGTGGTCCCGGAGCGCTCTCGCTGGCCGTCACGGGCTACGCCCTCGGCATGGTCGTCACGGTGCTCGTCGGGGGCGTCGCCGCCGACCGGGTGCCCCAGCGGCGCATCCTCATGGCCACGGCGACCACCCGCATGGCCGTCCTGGCCGTGGTCGCGGCGCTGGCGCTCGCCGGCGGGCTGGAGATCTGGCACCTGACGGTCGCTGGCGCCGTGCTCGGCATGGCGGTCGGCTTCTACTTCCCGGCCTACAGCGCGCTGCTGCCGTCGGTCGTCGAGGCCGACGACCTCCTCGCCGCCAACGGCATCGAGGGGTTCCTGCGACCGACGCTCCAGCACGCCGGCGGGCCCGCCCTCGGCAGCCTCGTCGTGGCGCTGGCCTCCCCGGCCTGGGCGCTGCTGCTCGTCGCCGTCTGCCAGCTGGGCTGCCTGCTCACCCTGCTGCTCCTGCACCCGGTGCCGCTGCGCCGCGACGCCGCGGCGCTGGGCGACCACCCCCTGCGCGGCGCCGTCGCCGACCTGCGCGGCGGGGTGCGCTACATGGTCAGGACGCCCTGGTTCCTCGCGACGTTGCTGTTCGCCTGCCTCATGCTGCTGCTCGTCGTCGGTCCGATGGACGTGCTCATCCCGTTCGTGGTCAAGGACGGCGGGGGCGACGCGACGGGCCACGCGTGGATCCTGGCCGCGTACGGCGCGGGCAGCGCCCTCGCGTCGCTCGGCATGAGCATGCTGAGGATGCCGCGGCGCTACCTCACCGTCATGGTGCTCATGTGGGGCCTCGGCTGCGTGCCGTTCGTGGTCGTCGGCTTCACGTCGTCGGTGCCGGCCATCGCCGCGGCCCTGTTCGTCGTCGGCGTCCTGCTCTCCGCGCCGATGGTGATCTGGGGCACGTTGCTGCAGCGTCGGGTGCCGCCGGACCTGCTCGGCCGAGCGTCGAGCCTCGACTTCTTCGTCTCGCTACTGCTCGTGCCCGCGTCCGTCGCCCTCGCCGGTCCGGCAGGCGAGCTGGTCGGTGTCCGCGAGGTGTTCCTCGTCGCCGCGGTGGTCCCGGTGGTCGCTGCGGTCGTCGCCGTCGTGTGGGCGCGGATGCCGGCCGACGAGGCCGCGCACCCCCTGTGAGCGTGACCTCCCGCGTCACCTTGCGTTCTCGTGGGATGATGGTGCACGAATCTCCGCGAAGGTCCACGCGAGCCCGCCGCCGGCTGGGGGTTCCCACCATCACCAGGACGTCATCGCTCCGTGCACCAGGCCGGAGGACGCCGTCCGTTCGTGTCGATCGTGGAGGACTGAGGCGACAGTGGAGCAGCGTGTGACCCGACCCCAGGCGTGGCGTCCCGACGCCACCGAGGACCTGACGGCCCGACTCTCGGAGCGCATCATGGTGCTCGACGGCGCCATGGGCACCGCGATCCAGCGCGACCGGCCCGACGAGGCCGGCTACCGCGGCGAGCGCTTCAAGGACTGGCCGAGCGACGTGGTCGGCAACAACGACCTGCTGACGCTCACCCAGCCCGACATCATCGCGGGCATCCACCGCGAGTACCTCGAGGCCGGCGCCGACGTCATCGAGACCAACACGTTCAACGCGAACGCGGTCTCCCTGCGCGACTACGACATGGTCGAGCTGGCCTACGAGCTGAACTACGAGGCGGCCGCCCTCGCGCGCCGCGAGGCCGACGCGGTGACGGCCCGGACCCCCGACCGGCCGCGCTACGTCGCCGGCGCGCTCGGCCCGACCACCCGCACCGCCTCGATCTCCCCCGACGTCAACGACCCGGGTGCACGCAACGTCTCCTACACCGAGCTCGTCGACGCGTACGCCGAGGCCACGCGGGCGCTCCTCGACGGCGGTGCGGACCTCGTCTTCATCGAGACCATCTTCGACACGCTCAACGCGCGCGCCGCGATCTTCGCCGTCGAGACGGTGTTCGAGGAGTACGGGCGGCGCTGGCCGATCGTCATCTCCGGCACCATCACCGACGCGTCCGGGCGCACGCTCTCGGGCCAGACCACGGAGGCCTTCTGGTACTCCGTGCGCCACGCCAAGCCGCTGCTCGTGGGCCTGAACTGCGCCCTCGGCGCCGAGGAGATGCGTCCCTACGTCGCCGAGCTGTCGCGCCTGGCCGACTGCTTCGTGTCCTGCTACCCGAACGCCGGTCTGCCCAACGCGTTCGGCGAGTACGACGAGGAGCCCGACCAGACGGCGGCGGTGCTGCGCGAGTTCGCCGAGGCCGGGCTCTACAACCTCGTCGGCGGCTGCTGCGGCACGACCCCCGACCACATCGCGCACATCGCCCAGGTCGTCGAGGGCCTCCCCCCGCGGGTGCCCGCCACCGTCCAGCCGGCGTTGCGCCTCTCGGGCCTGGAGCCGCTCGTCGTCGACGCCGACTCGCTGTTCGTGAACGTCGGCGAGCGCACCAACATCACCGGCTCGGCCCGCTTCCGCAACCTCATCCGCGACGGCGACTACGACACCGCCCTCGCCGTGGCCCTCCAGCAGGTCGAGAACGGCGCGCAGGTCATCGACGTCAACATGGACGAGGGCATGATCGACGGCGTCGCCGCGATGGACCGCTTCCTCAAGCTCGTCGCGGCCGAGCCCGACATCTGCCGCGTCCCGGTCATGGTCGACTCCTCCAAGTGGGAAGTCATCGAGGCCGGTCTGCGCGTGCTGCAGGGCAAGTCGATCGTCAACTCGATCTCGCTCAAGGAGGGCGAGGAGCCGTTCGTCGAGCACGCGCGGCTGTGCCGCAAGTACGGCGCCGCCGTCGTCGTCATGGCCTTCGACGAGGACGGCCAGGCCGACACCCTGGAGCGGCGCAAGCAGATCTGTGAGCGCGCCTACCGGATCCTCGTCGACGAGGTCGGCTTCCCGGCCGAGGACATCATCTTCGACCCGAACGTGTTCGCGGTCGCCACGGGCATCGAGGAGCACGCCGAGTACGGCATCGACTTCATCGAAGGCACACGCTGGATCAAGCAGAACCTGCCGCACGCGCTCGTCTCGGGTGGCGTCTCGAACGTCTCGTTCTCCTTCCGCGGCAACAATCCGGTGCGCGAGGCGATCCACGCCGTGTTCCTGTTCCACGCCATCCGCGCGGGCATGGACATGGGCATCGTCAACGCCGGCGCGCTCGTGGTCTACGACCAGGTCGACGAGAGGCTCCGCGAACGCATCGAGGACGTGGTCCTCAACCGTCGCCCCGACGCCACGGAGCGGCTGCTCGACATCGCGACCGAGTTCGCGGGCACCGGCGAGAAGGCCGAGGCCGCGAGCGAGGAGTGGCGCTCCCTCCCGATCGGCGAGCGCATCACGCACGCCCTGGTCAAGGGCATCGACGCCCACGTCGAGGACGACACGGAGGAGCTGCGCTCGATCATCGAGGAGCGCGGCGGCAAGCCCATCGAGGTCATCGAGGGGCCGCTGATGGACGGCATGAACGTCGTCGGCGACCTCTTCGGTGCAGGCAAGATGTTCCTCCCCCAGGTCGTGAAGTCGGCACGCGTGATGAAGAAGGCCGTCGCCTACCTCATCCCGTACATCGAGGCCACGAAGGACGAGTCCGACAAGGGCCGCAGCAACGGCACCGTCATCATGGCCACGGTCAAGGGCGACGTGCACGACATCGGCAAGAACATCGTCGGCGTGGTGCTGCAGTGCAACAACTACGACGTGATCGACCTCGGTGTCATGGTCCCGCCGCAGAAGATCCTCGACGCGGCGAAGGAGCACGGTGCCGACGTGATCGGCCTGTCGGGCCTGATCACGCCCTCGCTCGATGAGATGGTGACCGTCGCCGGCGAGATGGAGCGTCAGGGCTTCGACGTCCCGCTCCTCATCGGTGGCGCGACGACGTCGCGGGCGCACACGGCCGTGAAGGTCGACGAGCGCTACCACGGTCCCGTGGTGTGGGTGAAGGACGCGTCGCGCTCGGTCCCGGTGGTCGCGTCGCTGCTGTCCGACGCGCAGAAGCCGCAGTTCCTCGAGGCGCTCAAGGACGACTACGACGGCCTGCGCGAGCGGCACGCCGCCCGCCAGGACACGCGCAAGCTGCTGCCCATCGAGGAGGCCCGCGCCGACGCGACCCCGATCGACTGGGACGGCTACGCCCCGCCGCAGCCGCAGTGGGAGGTGGGCGTCCCGCACGTCCTGGAGGACTACCCCCTCGACGAGCTGCGCCAGTACATCGACTGGCAGCCGTTCTTCAACGCGTGGGAGATGAAGGGACGCTTCCCCGACATCCTGCACAACCCCGCCACCGGCGAGGCGGCCTCGAAGCTGTACGCCGACGCCCAGGAGATGCTCGACCGCATCGTCGCCGAGCGCTGGCTCACGGCGCGCGGCGTGGTCGGCATCTTCCCCGCCAACGGGCGCGGCGACGACACGGTCGTCTTCGCCGACCAGGCGCGCGAGGAGTCCGTGGCCGTCCTGCACCACCTGCGCCAGCAGACCGAGCACCGCAAGGGCGTCGCCCACAAGAGCCTCGCCGACTTCGTCGCGCCGCTCGAGACCGGGCTGCCCGACCACGTGGGGGCGTTCGCGGTCACGGCGGGCCTCGGCGGCGCCGACCGCATCGCCGAGTTCAAGGAGCAGCTCGACGACTACAGCGCCATCCTGCTCGAGGCACTCGCCGACCGGCTCGCGGAGGCGTTCGCCGAGCGGCTCCACGAGCGGGTCCGCCGCGAGATCTGGGGCTACCAGCCGGAGGAGTCGCTCGACAACGAGCAGCTCATCGCCGAGAAGTACGTCGGCATCCGCCCGGCGCCCGGCTACCCGGCGTGCCCGGAGCACACCGAGAAGCAGACGCTGTGGGAGCTGCTCGACGTCGAGAAGCACACCGGCATCGAGCTCACGGAGAGCATGGCGATGTGGCCCGGGGCGTCCGTGAGCGGCTGGTACTTCTCGCACCCGCAGTCGCAGTACATGGTCGTCGGCCGCCTCGGCCGCGACCAGGTCGCCGACTACGCCGAGCGGAAGGGCTGGAGCGTCGCCGAGGCGGAGCGCTGGCTCTCCCCCAACCTCGGGTACCGCCCTGACGACGAGTAGGGAGCAGCACTGCACACCCTCCCCCGTAGGGTGGTGGACGTGCAGTCGATCCCCCCGTTGAACGACCCCTGGATGGTGGCCGCGTTCGAGGGCTGGAACGACGCCGGCGACGCTGCGTCGTCGGTCGTCGACCACCTCGTCGAGGAGTGGGACGCGCAGGTGCTCGCCGAGCTCGACCCGGAGGACTACTACGACTTCCAGGTGACCCGACCCATCGTGCACCCGGACGAGGACGGTGCGCGCGTGCTGCACTGGCCCACGCCGACCCTGTGGCACGCGCGCCCGCGCTCGTCCGAGCGCGACGTGCTGCTGTTCAAGGCACCCGAGCCGAACTTCCGCTGGAAGCACTTCTGCTCCACCGTGCTGGGGCTCGCGCGGCTCGCCGGGGTGACCGAGGTGGTCACGCTCGGCGCGCTGCTCGCGGACACCCCGCACACGCGACCCGTGCCGGTGAGCGGCTCCACGAGCGACCCCACCTTGGCCGAGCGGCTCTCGCTGCGGCCCTCCAGCTACGTCGGACCCGTCGGCATCAACGCGGTGCTCGGCGAGGTCGCGTCGGCCGACGGACTGCCCGCCATCTCGTTGTGGGCCGCCGTCCCGCACTACGTGGCGGAGCCGCCGTGCCCGAAGGCCACGCTGGCCCTCCTCGGGTCGCTCGAGGACGCTGTCGGGGTGCCGCTCCCCCAGGGCGCGCTCGAGGAGATGGCCCAGGCCTGGCAGCACGGCGCCGACGACCTCATGGCGCAGGACCCGGAGATCGCCGAGTACGTGTCGGAGCTCGAGGAGGAGCACACGACCGACGAGCTGCCCGAGGCCAGCGGCGACGCGATCGCGCGCGAGTTCGAGCGCTACCTGCGCCGGCGCAACGTCGACGGCGGTCCGTGAGCGACGACGCCACCCTGCGTCGGGTCCGGCAGCTGCTCGTGCTCGCCGACGACCCGGGAGCGACCCCTGCCGAGGCGCAGGCGTGCCGCGACAAGGCCGAGGCACTGATGGCGCGCTACGGCATCGACGCCGCGCTGCTCGCCGCCGAGGGGCACCGCACCAGCGGGGTGGTCGACGCCTACCTGCGGCTCGACGCGCCCTACCTGCGCGACAAGGCGACGCTCGCGGTGCACGTCGCGCACGCGTTGCGCTGCCAGTCGGTGCTCGTCGGTGGCGAGCGCACGACGACGGTGCACGTCTTCGGCTTCGAGGCCGACGTGCGGGGCACCGAGATCCTCGTGACCAGCCTGCTGCTGCAGGCCGCGCACGAGCTCGCGCGGGTCGTCGTGCCGCCCGGCGAGCACACCGCGGCCTTCCGGCGCTCGTGGTGGCAGGGCTTCGCGCAGGCGGTCTACGTCAGGCTGCGCAGCGTCGAGGACGCCGCTCGCGCCGACGCCCAGGCGGAACGTTCGCAGGAGGAGCCGTCGGTCGAGCTCGTCCTGGCCGACCGCAGCGCGGAGGTCGAGTCGGCGATGCACGCCCGGTACGGCGACCTGCGGCGCGCTCCGCGGCGCAGGCTCAGCGGCGGCGGGCTCGCCGACGGCTACGCCAGCGGGGAGCGCGCCGACCTGGGGCGCGGCACGTCGTTACAGCGCTGACGCACCGCGGGACGAGCCAGGGCGGGGCGAGTCAGAGCAGGACGCCGAGCAGGAGGTCGAGCGCGGCCCGCACGCTGGCCGGGGCGTCCCCGTCGGACCCGTCGGCCGCAGCCCAGGCGTCGACGGCCGCGAGGGCGCGCGGCGCGTCGAGGTCGTCGGAGAGAGCCGCCAGGACGTCGCGCACGACGTCGTCGCCCGGCGCCGTCGTAGGCCGCCCGACGGCGGTACGCCAGCGCGCGAGACGCTCCTCGGCAGCCGTCAGGTCGGCATCGAACCACTCCCAGTCGCTGCGGTAGTGGTGCGCGAGCAGGGCGAGCCGGATGGCCATCGGGTCGGTCCCGGACTCGCGCAGCCGCGACACGAGGACGAGGTTGCCCTTGCTCTTCGACATCTTCTCGCCCTCGAAGCCGACCATGCCGGCGTGCACGAAGGCGCGGGCGAACTCCTCGCCCGTGGCGACGCGCGCCTCGGACGCGGACATCTCGTGGTGCGGGAACGCGAGGTCGGAGCCGCCGCCCTGCACGTCGAAGTCGGTGCCCAGGTGCTCGAGCGCGATCGCCGCGCACTCCACGTGCCAGCCGGGACGGCCGGGACCGAGCGGCGACTCCCAGGAGGGTTCGCCCTCACGGGGCGCCTGCCAGACCAGGCAGTCGAGCGGGTGCCGCTTGCCGGGCCGGTCGGGGTCGCCGCCGCGCTCGCCGAACACGCGGCGCATCGTGTCGTCGTCCAGCCCCGACACCGATCCGAAGGCGGCGTCGGCGTGCACGTCGAAGTAGAGGTCGTCGTCGACCCGGTAGACGGCGTCGCCCAGACGCTCCACCAGGGCGGTGACGAGGTCGATCGACTCCACCGCACCGATGTAGTGCTGTGGTGCCAGCACGCGCAGCGCGGACATGTCGGTGCGGAACAGCTCGGTCTCGCGCTCGGCGAGCTCCTGCCAGTCGACGCCCGTCGCCGTGGCGCGCTCGAGCAGCGGGTCGTCGACGTCGGTGACGTTCTGGGTGTAGGACACGTCGAGTCCGCGCGCGAGCCACTGACGCTGCAGCAGGTCGAAGGTGAGGTAGGTCGAGGCGTGCCCCAGGTGCGTCGCGTCGTAGGGCGTGATGCCACAGACGTAGAGCCGCGCCACCCGCTCGGGGGCCGACTCGACGAGTCCCGACGTCCGGGTGTCGTGGATCCGCAGCGGCGGGACGTCGACCCCGGGAAGCTCGATCGTGGGGACCTCGGGTCCCGTCCAGGCGCGCATGGGTCCGAGCGTATCCGCCGGCCGGGAGGGGTCGCGCGGCGAGTCGACGGCTGTCCCGTTCGAGTTGCCGCACCCTCGGGCGCTGGTCACGCTGGAGGCACCCCTGACAGGAGGATCCGACATGACCACCACCCCTCAGCACGACCGCGACCTGACCGGACAGGCTGCCGGACCGCAGCCGGTGACCGACTGGACCGACCTCGGTCGCGAGATGTGGGAGTACCTCACCGGACGTGGCGCCGCGGTCAACTACGAGCTGCGCGACCTCGACGTCGAGGTGCCGCGTGACACCGGCCCCGACGCCCCTCGTGCGCTGTGGCGCTTCAACGGCACGGTGCGCGTGACCACCAGCGACGACGACCTGCCGGGCGCCGACCCGGCGCGCCGCTGACATGCCCGACGACGGGCCGATCCTGCGGCTCGGTGCGGTGCCGACGCACGTCTGGCACCGGCTGGCCACCGGCTCGCGCCACGTGCAGGTGCTGCGCTGGCGTGCCGCCGCCCGGCTGAAGACGCGCGCCCTGACGAGCGGCGGCGACGCGCTCGACGTGCCGCCGCCGGTCGCCTGGCCGGACCTGCCCACCGCGCCGTGGGCACGACGTCGGGTGACGACCACCCACGACCCGTACGGCGGCGGACACCCCCGCCTCTACCTCTCCGACACGCGGGTCCCCGCCATGGCGCGCGAGGTGCGGGTGCACCACCTCGCGCTCGGGGAGACGTCGATCGGCGCCGCCGAGAGCTGTGACCTCGTGCTCGACGACACGAGCGAGCTGCAGGCCGTCGTCACGCGCACGGACGACGACGAGTACGTGATCGGCGCACGGGGCCGAGCGACGCCGACGTTCGTCAACGGTCGCGAGCTCCCGGTGCAGACGCTGCGCACGGGCGCGCGGATCGAGGTCGGACCGTGGCGCCTGACCTACGTGCGCGACGAGTTCGCCGACCACGGTCGCCCGTTCGGCGGGCGCCAGGGCGGCGAGATCGGCCGGCAGCGCCCCCAGGAGCCGCCGCGGTACCAGCGCTGACCCGACGACGGCGCAGGACGACGGGACGGCCACGCGCCCCGCGGTGACCACCGCGGGGCGCGTCGCGCGTACTGGGACCGTCGGTGGTCCAGAATGTGTGCGTGATCGTCGACTGCGCCACCTACCGCGACGGCGTCCGCCAGGACACCGCCCACGACGAGCAGTCGCTCCGCGAGGCGCTGGACGCCCTGGAGGACCACGAGTTCATCTGGATCGGCATGGCCAACCCGCGCGTCGACGAGCTGTCGCGGGTCGCGTCGGCGCTCTCGCTGCACCCGCTGGCCGTCGAGGACGCGCTGGAGGCGCACCAGCGGCCGAAGGTCGAGCGCTACTCCGACCACCTGTTCGCGTCGCTGCGCAGCGTCACGTACAGCGACGACGACATCCGCACGCACGAGGTCAACGTCTTCCTCGGCGAGAAGTTCCTGCTGACGGTCCGCCACGGCGGCGAGTCGCTGCGCGAGGCGCGGCGGCGGGCCGAGTCGGTCGACGGCGCGATGTCGCACGGTCCCACGGCGGCCTTCCACGCCGTGATCGACACGATCGTCGACCACTACGAGGACGTCGCCCGCGAGCTCGAGCAGGACGTGGAGGAGGTCGAGACGTCGGTGTTCTCCGACGAGCGCACCAGCGACTCGACGCGCATCTACCGGCTCAAGCGCGAGACGCTGGAGTTCCGGCGTGCGGTGCTGCCCCTGCGCGAGCCGGTGCACCGCTTCGCGACGGTGGCGGTGCCCGAGGAGGCGCGCCCCTACTTCCGCGACATCGCCGACCACCTCGCCCGGGCGTCCGAGGCGATCGACGCGATCGACCACCTCCTCGACAACGCGCTGAACGCGCACCTCGCGCAGCTGTCGGTCCAGCAGAACGAGGACATGCGCAAGCTCACCGCCGGCGCGACGATCTTCGCCGTCCCCACCGCGATCGCCGGCATCTACGGCATGAACTTCCGGTACATGCCCGAGCTCTCCTGGCACCTCGGCTACCCGCTGTGCCTCGCCGTCATCGGCAGCCTCTGCCTCTACATCTACTGGCGCTTCAAGCGGTCGGGGTGGCTGTAGGGCGGGTGGGGGCTGGGCCTTGCTGGTGCGGTAGCTGCGGGTCTCCACCTGCT
>NZ_LUNF01000174.1:0-6699 GCF_001626145.1 Aeromicrobium sp. REDSEA-S32_B7 | reverse complement strand
GCGCTCGCCCTGCTCGCCCTCGGGTGACGCACGATTCTCCTTCTGCGTGGGCAGCGCTTCTCCCTTCTCGTGGACCGTGCCTCGCGAAGGGAGAATCTCTGCCCCTCAGGTCGCCGTCGCCACCCGTACCCGGTTGCCGTCGGGGTCGGTGACCTCGCACTCCCGCGCCCACGGCACCTGCTCGACGTCGGCGCCCAGGTCGGCGGCGATCCGGTCGACGTCGAGCACCCACAGGTAGACCAGCGCCGGCCCGGGCGCGTCGCCCGTGTGCTCGGACAGGTACACCCGGCACCCGTCGCGCACGACGCCGACGAACCGCGGCAGACCGGGCTCGAAGACGTGGCGGAACTCCTCCGCGAACCCGAGCCGCGTCCACCAGGGCAGTGACGCGTCGACGTCGAGGACGCGCAGGATCGGGACGGCCTGGACGGGCGGGCGGCTCATGGGGACGAGCGTCGCACGACAGCGTCAGGCGGTCCAGGGGTCGACGAGCCGGATGCCGGTGCCGTCGAAGTCGGCGACGTTCCGCGTCGCGCAGGTGGCGCTCGAGACGCGGCAGATCGCGGCGATCTGCGCGTCCGCCGTGTGGATGGGACGACCGTCGCGCTCGCGCATCGCCAGCACCTCCGCGTACTCGCCGGCAGCGGCGTCGTCGAACGGCAGGATCGCCCGCGTCTCCCGGTACGGGGCGACCGCCGCGTCGATCGCGGCCGAGAGCGTCGTGCGGCGCCGACCGGCCGGCAGCCTGCGCACGCCTGCCAGCAGCTCGGCGAGCGTGACCGCCGTGATGGCGACCTCGTCGGTCAACGACTGGAGCCACGCGAGCACCCGCTCGTCCGGCTGGCGCCGCAGAGCCTCGGAGACGACGTTGCGGTCGAGAACGATCACTCGAGGTCCGCCGCGCGGGCCTGGTCGGTGCGGCCCGGCAGCTCGACGTCGTCGAACCCGCCCGCCTCCTGCCCCGCCTGCAGTAGCGCGAGCCCGATGTGGGGGCGCCGGGTCGCGCGCGTCAGGATGTCGCGCGCCTCGGCCTCCATCGACCTGCCGTTCTCGCGCGCCTGCGCGGCGAGACGCTTCTTGACGGACTCCTCGAGCCCGCGGACCACGATCGAGGTCACCGCGACCACCTACCCTTCGCTGCTATCAACGATGATAGCAGCGAGACGCGACCCGCCATCCGTCGACGCGAGCCGGCCAGCCGTGCTCGACCTCGACCATCCGTGGCTCACACGTTGAAGCGGAACTCCACCACGTCGCCGTCGGCCATCACGTAGTCCTTGCCCTCCATGCGGACCTTGCCGGCGGCCTTGGCGTCGTTCATCGACCCGGCGGCGACGAGGTCGTCGAAGGAGACGATCTCGGCCTTGATGAAGCCCTTCTGGAAGTCGGTGTGGATGACGCCGGCGGCCTCGGGGGCGGTGGCGCCCTGCTTGATCGTCCAGGCGCGCGCCTCCTTCGGGCCCGCCGTGAGGTAGGTCTGCAGGCCGAGGGTCGCGAAGCCGACGCGGGCCAGCGCGTCGAGGCCCGGCTCCTCGACGCCCATCTCGGCGAGCATCTCCGCACGCATCGCCTCGGCCTCCTCGTCATCGCCGAGCTCGACCAGCTCGGCCTCGCTCTTCGCGTCGAGGAACACGGCCTCGGCGGGGGCGACGAGGTCGCGCATCTTCTGCTTGAGGGCCTCGTCGGCCAGCTCGTCGGCGTCGCAGTTGAACACGAACAGGAACCGCTTCGCGGTCAGCAGGTGCAGGTCACGCAGCAGCGCGAGGTCGAGACCCGCGTTCAGCACGCCCGTGCCCGACTCCAGCGCGGTCTGGGCCTTGCGGGCCTCCTCCAGCTGCGCGACGAGCTCCTTGTCCTTGCGCGACTCCTTCTCCAGGCGCGGCACCGCCTTCTCGACGGTCTGCAGGTCGGCGAGGATCAGCTCGGTCGAGATGGTCTCGATGTCGCTGCCCGGGTCGACCTTGCCGTCGACGTGCGTGACGTCCTCGTCGCGGAACACGCGGGTGACCTGGCAGATCGCGTCGGACTCGCGGATGTGCGACAGGAACGCGTTGCCCATGCCCTCGCCCTCCGACGCACCGCGCACGATGCCGGCGATGTCGACGAACTGGACCGTCGCGGGCAGGATCTTGGCCGACCCGAAGATCTCCGCGAGCGTGTCGAGCCGGGAGTCGGGGACGCCGACCACGCCGACGTTCGGCTCGATCGTCGCGAACGGGTAGTTCGCCGCGAGGACGTCGTTCTTGGTCAGGGCGTTGAAGAGGGTCGACTTGCCCGCGTTGGGGAGTCCGACGATGCCGATGCTGAGTGCCACGAGGCACCAGCCTACTGGTGCGGGGCGAGGGTCCCGACCGCCGGGAGAGGCAGGGCGAAGGCACGCAGCGTGCGGTCGTACCAGTCGTCGCGCAGGCCGAGGTCGCTCATGCCGAGCCGGCGGCAGACCGCCTGCGAGGGTGCGTTGTCCGGATGCGTCACCGCGACCACGCGGGGCAGCCCGGCCGACGCGGCGCGCTCGAGGAGCGCCGACGCCGCCTCGGTCGCGTAGCCCCTGCCCCAGGCGCGCGGGTGCAGGTGCCAGCCGACCTCCCAGTCGCCGGCACCGTCGCCGTGCTCCCGGCCCGCCGAGGCGGGGATCGGCACGAGCATCACCATGCCCACCGGGGGCAGCGCCTCGTCGCGACAGACCGCGAGGACACCGGCCGCCGGGTGCGAGCCAGCTCGTTCCGGCATGCGCGCGATCCGCGCCTCTGCCTCCGCGACGTCGCGCATGGGCTCGCCGGTACCGCTCCACCGAGCCACCTCCGGCAGCGAGAACCAGCCGAACAGCGCACCGGCGTCGTCCGGCTCGAAAGGCCGCAGCAGCAGCCGCCCCGTCCGCAGCACAGGGCTCGCGCTCATGCCGGGCCCTCGACCACGTGCTCCGGGCGGAGCAGGAGCAGACGACTGGTCCCGCCGTACCAGGGGTCCTCGCGCTCACCGAGGTCGTCGGCACCCAGACGTCGCGCGACGGCCAGCGAGGGAGCGTTGTCGGGGTACATGGTGACGGTCAGCGCCTCGTGGCCGGCCTCGAAGGCGGCGGCGGTGAGTGCCCCGGCGGCCTCTGTCGCGTAGCCGTGCCCGGCACTGTCGGGGTGCAGGTGCCAGCCCGTCTCGTACTCGCCCACGAAGCCGCCCTCGAGGCGCTCCAGCCGCGCCACGAGCACGCATCCGGCCACGTCGCCGCTCTCGCGCACCTCGACCGCACGCCAGGCCTGCCGCGGGTCGTCGGCCTCCTTCGTGCGCACCTTCTCGACCCAGGCCAGCGCTGCCTCGAGGTCGGGCATCGGGACGAACGGCGGGTTGTCGAGCCAACGGATGACGTCGAGCCGCGACAAGGTGTCAAGCACCCGCGGGGCGTCCGCGGCCTCGTACGGCCGCAGCAACAACCGCTCCGTCTCGACGCGGTCGGGAAGCATGCGCCGAGCCTATCCGCGCCCTGCGGGCGTGGACGCCGGTGCGACGATGGGCCCATGACCGTCATCAAGATCAACGCGATCACCGTCCCCGCCGAGAACGGCGACGAGCTGGCGCACCGGTTCGCCGCCCGCGCCGGTGCCGTGGACGGGTCGGAGGGCTTCGAGGGCTTCGAGCTGCTGAAGCCGACCGACGACCGCGAGCAGTGGCTCGTCGTCACCCGCTGGCGCGACGAGGAGTCGTTCCAGGCCTGGCTGCAGTCCCCGGCGTTCGCGCACGGGCACCGGTCGGAGTCCGAGCGTGCCGGCGGCGAGGAGCCCAAGCCGGTCGCCTCGCACAGCGAGCTCTGGAGCTACACCGTCGCGGGCGGCTCGCCCGGACACGCCTGACGCCCGCCGTTCCAGCGCGTTGCCACGGTTCTGTCGGCGTCATGGCCTAGCGTCGGGTCCATGGCCGCCACCGTGGCAACCACACGCGTCGGGCTGGCCCCCAACGACGTCGGGGCCCGCCGGACGATCCTGCTCGCGTTCGTGGCGCTGCTGCTCGTCACGCTGCTCGACGTCAGCACCGACGGTCGGCTCGGTGCGGTGTTCTCGGTGGGCTTCGTGCTCACCGCGGTCACCGTGCCGCTCGCGATCGACGTCCGCTCGCTGCTGCCCGCAGGCGTGCTGCCACCGATCCTGGCTCGCGCTGCTGACCATCGTCGCGCGCATCCTCCTCGACCCGCACCACCCCCGCCGCACCCGCCGGATGCGTTGACGTGGAGGAGTACCAGCGGCTCAACCGAGCCATGTGGGACAGCCGCGCCGCGCGACACGCCGCCTCGACGTCCTACGACCTCGACCGGTACCGCCGCGACCCGCACGCCATCAGCGACGTCGTCCGCTTCGACCAGCCGCGGCTCGGCGACATCACCGGGCTCGACGTCGTCCACCTGCAGTGCCACATCGGCACCGACACCCTCAGCCTGCACCGGCTCGGCGGACGCGTCACCGGCCTCGACCTCTCCCCCGCCTCCCTCGACGAGGCCCGACACCTCGCGGCCGACGTCGGTGCCGAGATCACCTACGTCGAGTCCGACGTGCACGCCGCGCCCGACGTCCTGGGACGCGGCGCCTTCGACGTCGTCTACACCGGTATCGGCGCCGTGTGCTGGCTCCCGAGCATCGACCGCTGGGCGGCCACCGTCGCGGCGCTGCTGCGCCCGGGTGGACGCCTGGTCTTCCGCGACTGCCACCCGATGCTCGGCACGCTCGAGGTCGTCGACGGGCGGATCGAGATGGTCTACCCGTACGCCGAGCACGTGCGGCCGTTGGTCTTCACCGACACCGCGTCCTACGTCGACCCCGACGACCACTCGCTGCCGGGGCTGCCGTCGCACGAGTGGTCGCACGGCCTCGCCGAGATCCTCACCGCGCTGCTCGCCCACGGGATGACGCTGGAGACCGTCCTCGAGCACGACTCCGTGCCCTGGGTGCCGCTGCCCGGGTTCATGTCGCCGCACCCCGACCTCCCGGGCGAGCACCGGCTCACCGACCGACCGGAGCGGCTCGCGGCCAGCTTCACGATCGTCGCGATGCTCAGCCGCTGAGGGCGTCGAGCACCTTCTGCACGCGGCGCGCGCGGGTGTCGTCACCCTTCGCGTCGGCCACGCTGCGAGCGTGCTCCTTGCGTCGCGACGGGGCCAGGGCGTCGAAAGCGGCCCGCAGACCGGCAGCGTCGAGCGCCTCGGCCAGGGCCGCAGGCACCTCGACCTCGCGCGGCGCGTCGTCGGGGCGCAGCACGACGTCGACCTCCTGCCCCACCTCCACACCGAGCTCGGCGCGCGCCGCCTTGCTGAGGCCCACGAGGTTCTCGCCACCCATGCGGGCGAGCCGCAGGCGCGCGGTCGAGGCGCCGATCGTCACGACCACGGGGAAGGCCTTCGCGTCACCGAGCACGGCGACCTGCTCGTCGGACAGGACGATCGCGGCGGCGGGCCCGCGCGGCTCCAGCGTGGTCGTTAGGTGCAGCTCGGTCAAGGCGTCCTCCCGGGGTCTCCCTCAGCGTAGGGCCGGGACGGGGTCTCGCACCGCAGTTGCCCACGTCGGGCCCGCTGCCTACCGTGGGGCGGACCGGGCCCGCACCGGGCCGTCCTCGGGGGAAGAGGCCGCACCATGACCGCACGACCGACCGTCCGCGCCGTGACCGGGCTCGCCGCAGGAGCTCTCGCGGCCAGCGCGCTCGTCGCCACCACGACACCCGCCGACGCCGGGCCGCGGCCGTCGCGACCACCTGTCGCGTCGCCGACCGCCTACGGGTCCGGCGGTGCCGTGGCCTCCGTCGACGCGGAGGCCTCGAAGGTGGGTCTGGAGGTGCTGCGTCGCGGTGGCAACGCGGCCGACGCCGCGGTCGCCACCGCGTCCGCGCTCGGTGTGACGGAGCCGTACAGCGCGGGCATCGGGGGCGGCGGCTACTTCGTCTACTACGACGCCAAGCGCAAGAAGGTCAGCACCATCGACGGTCGCGAGACCGCGCCCGCCGGCATCACCCGCGACGCATTCATCGACCCGGCCACCGGCAAGCCGTACCGGTTCACGCCCGATCTCGTCTCCTCCGGCGTAGCCGTCGGCGTGCCAGGCACCCCCGCCACCTGGGAGGCCGCCCTGCGCGACCACGGTCGCTGGTCGTTGCGCCAGGCGCTCGCCCCGTCCACCGCAACCCCGAGCTGGCCCGCACGCTGTCGCTGATCGCGGCGAAGGGGCCGCGCGCCTTCTACACCGGGTCCGTCGCCCGCGACGTCGCGCGCACGGTCCAGGCGCCACCGAAGGACCCCGCGTCCGACCTGCCGGCACCTCCCGGTTCCCTGACCGAGCGTGACCTCGCGACGTACCGGGTCGACCGTCAGGCGCCGACGCACGCGCGGTACCGCGGTCTCGACGTGTATGGGATGGCCCCGTCGTCGTCGGGCGGCATCGCCGTCGGCGAGGCGCTGAACATCCTCGAGGGCTACCGCCTGGGCGGCGGCGCCCGCCTCGGCTCGTCGCTGCACCTGTTCCTCGAGGCGTCGGCGCGGGCGTTCGCCGACCGCGCGGCGTACGTGGGCGACGTCCCCGACGTCCCCGTCCGCACCCTGCTCAGCCAGCGCTTCGCCGACTCGCGGGCCTGCTCCATCGACCCCACGCAGGCGTCGCAGCGGCCGGTGGCGGCGGGAGCGCTCGACGGCGACCCCTGCACCACCCGGGCCGCCGAGGAGAAGCCGGACAC
>NZ_LUNF01000173.1:0-26337 GCF_001626145.1 Aeromicrobium sp. REDSEA-S32_B7 | reverse complement strand
GGTACACGCCGATGGAGTACCTGCGCGAGCTGGTGCGCCGGGGTGCCGACGAGCTCTACGCGCACGACCGCGACCGCGCCGAGGAACGGCTGCAGCGGGAGCTGGCCGTCATCGAGGCGAAGGGCTTCTGCGGCTACTTCCTCATCGTCCACGACATCGTCGCCGAGGCCCGACGTCGCGGGATCCTGTGCCAGGGTCGCGGCTCGGCCGCGAACTCCGCGGTCTGCTACGCGCTGCGCATCACGGCGGTCGACTCGATGCTCTACGACCTGCCGTTCGAGCGCTTCCTGGCCGCCACCCGCGACGAGGAGCCCGACATCGACGTCGACTTCGACGCCGACCGCCGGGAGGAGATCATCCAGTGGGTCTACGACCAGTTCGGCCGGCGCAACGCCGCGCAGGTGGCCAACGTGATCAGCTACCAGCCGCGGTCGGCGGTGCGCGACGTCGCCAAGGCGCTGGGCTACTCGGTGGGTCAGCAGGACGCGTGGAGCAAGGGCATCGAGTCGTGGCGGGCCGTCGAGACGGCCGAGGACCACCCCCTGCCGCCGCTGGTGCGCGAGCTCGCCGAGCAGCTGCTGAAGACGCCTCGCCACCTGGGCATCCACTCCGGTGGCATGGTGCTCACCGAGCGGCCGGTGGGCGAGGTGGTGCCGATCGAGCGGGCCCGCATGGACAAGCGCACCGTGCTGCAGTGGGACAAGGACGACTGCGCGTGGATGGGGCTGGTCAAGTTCGACCTGCTCGGCCTCGGGATGCTCGGGGCGATCCAGCACACGTTCGACCTGCTGGCCGAGCACACGGGGGAGCGGTGGGACCTCGCGTCGATCCCGAAGGAGGAGCGCGGAGTCTTCGACATGCTCTGCCTGGCGGACTCGGTGGGCGTGTTCCAGGTCGAGAGCCGGGCCCAGATCGGCACCCTGCCGCGTCTTCGGCCGCGCTCGTACTACGACCTCGTCATCGAGATCGCCCTCATCCGCCCGGGCCCCATCCAGGGCGGGGCGGTGCACCCGTACATCCGTCGCCGACTGGGCAAGGAGCCGGTCGACCACATCCACCCGCTGCTGAAGCCGGTGCTGGAGCGCACGATGGGCGTACCGCTGTTCCAGGAGCAGCTCATGCAGATCGCGATGACGGTGGGCGACTGCACGGGTGACGACGCCGACCTGCTGCGGCGGGCGATGGGCTCCAAGCGCGGGACGGAGCGGATCGAGCGCCTGCGCGAGACCCTGTACGCCGGCATGCAGCGCCACGGCATCACGGGGGAGACCGCCGACGGGATCTACGAGCGGATCCAGGCGTTCGCGAACTTCGGGTTCGCCGAGAGCCACGCGCTCAGCTTCGGGCTGCTGGTGTACGCGAGCAGCTGGCTGAAGCTGCACGCCCCGGCGGCGTTCCTGGCGGCGCTGCTGCGCTCGCAGCCGATGGGCTTCTACTCCCCGCAGTCGCTCACCGCCGACGCCCGCCGGCACGGGGTGGAGGTCCGCCGACCCTGCATCGCCCGTTCCCAGGTCCACGCCGACCTGGAGCTCCTCGTCGCGGGCCAGGGGGCCGGGACCCCGACCGGGCTCGACACCTGCACCCACCGTGAGCAGCCCCCGACGGGCGACTTCGACGACACGCAGGACCGCGACGTGCTGCAGGCCCGGCTGGCCGAGCACCGGCGCGACGGCCACCACGCGGTGCGGCTGGGGCTCACGGAGGTGCAGGGCATCGGGCAGGCCGACGCCGAGCGCGTCGTGGCGGCCCGGGCGGAGCGTGCGTTCACCGACATGGCCGACGTGGTGCGCCGCACGCGGTTGTCGGTGGCGCAGATGGAGGCCCTGGCCACGGCAGGGGCGTTCGACGTGTTCGGCCTCAGCAGACGCCAGGCGCTGTGGAACGCGGGCTACACCGACGCGCCCGACCTGCTGGAGGGCACGGCCGTGCAGGCACCGCCGCCGATGCTGCCGGGCATGAGCGACGTCGAGCTGACCACGGCCGACCTGTGGGCCACGCGCATCTCGCCCACCGACCACCCGTTCGTGCACCTGCGTCCCCTGCTGGTGCGCGAGGAGGTCCGCGCGGTGCAGGAGTGCGCGTCGCTCGGCACGGGTCGGCGGATCCGGGTGGCCGGGCTCATCACCCACAAGCAGCGTCCGTACACGGCGTCGGGCGTCACGTTCCTCAACCTGGAGGACGAGACGGGGATGCTCAACGTGGTGGTGTTCGCCGACGTCTGGGAGCAGCACCGCCGGGTGCTGCAGAACGCGGCCGGCGTGGTCGTGCGGGGGATCGTCGAGAACGTCGAGGGCGCCACGAACCTGCGGGCGGAGCGGATCGAGCGGATCGAGACCCTCTACCCCGAGACGGCGACCGCGATCGGACGGCACCGGTCGCGCGACTTCCGCTGAGCGTCAGCGCAGGGTGGCCGAGGTCGCCGCGCCGGCGAACGTCAGCGCCAGGCCACCGCGCGTGAACGTGCGGCCGCCCGCCGACGTGCCCGCGGGCTCGACGTGCCCGGAGCCGTCGGCGACCACGAGGGTGAAGGAGCGCCCGTCGACGGAGAACGGGAGGCGGGTGTCGATGCCGGGGTGCACGCGCGGCAGACCGAGGGCGGCCGGGTCGAGCACCGCCAGCGCGTAGGGGGCCGACGAGACCGTCTCCGGGTGCGCCGCGCGCAGCAGGTGCTGCCACGGCGGCACGCCGCTGGTGCGGATCCGGACGGTCGGGGTGACCGACGCGAACGTCGACAGCAGGCTCAGCAGGGAGCGCAGCGCGTCGGCGTCGTCGGCCATCAGCTGCCCGACCACCAGCTCGCCCTCGGCGCCGTACCCGCGGCCGCGGTCCCACGACACGTAGCCGATGACCTCGCCCTCGCGCTCGGCGACGCTCACCCCGCTGACGCGCAGGGTCGGCGACTCCGTGAAGAGCGGTCCGGTGCGCGCGAGCGGACCGTTCTCGCGGGCCGCCGCGCGGTCGTGTACGGCGCGGATCGCGTCGTCGTCGGCCGAGGTGGCCCGCCGCACGGGGGTGCTGCCGCCCACGGCGAGCGCATGGGTCGGCAGACGCACGTCGTCGAGCGAGGAGACCGTCTCGAACCCGAACCGCCGGTAGAGCGCGGGCGCGGTGGCGTACAGCGTCGAGACCAGCGCGCCACGCTCCCGGGCCTCGGCCAGCATGGCCGTGAACAGCGGACGGAGCAGACCGGCTCCGCGGTGCTCGGGCGCGACCGTGACCCCGCCGATCCCCGCCGTCGGCACGCGGACACCGCCGAACCACGACGCGTACTCGCGGTCCAGCGCCGTCGCGACGATGCGCCCGTCGACCTCCGCCCCCCACCAGCGCTTGCCGGCGACGATGAGGGGGACGGGCGGCTCCGGCGGGTCGAAGGCGCCGAACGCCTCGGTGAACTGGCGTCGCATGACGTCCTCGTCGGCCTCGGTCAGGCGGCGGATCTGCATGACCCCCATCCTGGCCGGTGCCCGAGGGGTGAGATGCGCCGCACTTCGAGTTGAGCCGACCAGAAGGTGGGGTTAAGGTCAGGTCAACCCGAAGGGAGTGGCGATGCGCACCGACGTCGAGACCGACACCGGCCAGGTCAGCCTGGCGGTGTCCACGGTCATCTTCGCGCTGCGCCCGCACCCCACGACGGGCCGTACGACCCTGTGGCTGCCGCTCGTGCGCCGCATCCGCGAGCCGTACGAGGGGCGTTGGGCCCTCCCGGGCGGCCCGCTGCGCCCCGACGAGGACCTCGCGGCCTCGGCGCGCCACACGCTCGAGCGCACCACCGGCCTGGCGCCGCGACACCTCGAGCAGCTCTACTCCTTCGGCGCGGTCGACCGCTCGCCCGAGGACCGCGTGGTCTCGATCGTCTACTGGGCGCTGGTGCGACCCGACGAGGACGCCCGGGCCACCGACGGCGAGAACGTCGAGTGGTTCGTCGCCGACGACGTGCGCGGGCTCGCCTTCGACCACGACACGATCCTCCGCTACGCCCTGGCGCGTCTGCGGGCCAAGATCACGTACTCGCCGATCGCGTTCGCCTTCGTCACGCCCGAGTTCACGCTGGCCGACCTGCGCGCCGTGCACGAGGCCGTGCTCGATCGCTCGCTCGACCCCGCCAACTTCCGCCGCCAGGTCCTGGCGAGCGGGACCGTCACCGCCACCGGCTCCTACCTCACCGGCACGAGCCACCGTCCGCCCGCGCTGTACCGGCGCGCGGCTCTCCCCGAGGAGATCCGATGACCAGCACCCTGTCCACCGGTCCCGTCCCCACCGGCTCCGTCCACGACGTCGTCACCGCACGGCCCGGCGACACGTGCGACGCCGAGCTCGCCGAGGGCCCGTGGCTCTTCGACCTCGTGCCGGGCTACGGCCCCGGGGCGTCCGAGGACGACGTCGTGCCCGAGCCGGTGGTGCGTCCCGGCCAGCTGCCCGTGGCCTACCAGCGGATGGACGACGCCGACCTGCACGAGCGGATCCGCGCGGCGAAGGAGGCGCTCGGCGACCGGCTCGTCGTGCTCGGGCACTTCTACCAGCGCGACGAGGTCGTGCAGCACGCCGACTTCGTGGGCGACTCCTTCCAGCTCGCCAACGCCGCGCTCACCCGCCCCGACGCCGAGACCATCGTCTTCTGCGGCGTGCACTTCATGGCCGAGACCGCCGACATCCTCGCGCGGCCGGAGCAGCACGTGATCCTGCCCAACCTGGCCGCCGGCTGCTCCATGGCCGACATGGCCGACGAGGAGTCGGTCGAGACGGCGTGGGAGGAGCTCGAGCGCGTCTACGCCGACCCCGTCACGGGCATGGGTCCCGACGCCGACGGCAAGGTGCCGGTCCTGCCGGTCACCTACATGAACTCCTCGGCCGCCCTCAAGGCGTTCTGCGGCCGGCACGGCGGCATCGTCTGCACGTCGTCGAACGCCGCCACGGTGCTGGAGTGGGCGTTCGAGCGGGCGCACCGCGTGCTCTTCTTCCCCGACCAGCACCTCGGCCGCAACACGGCCAAGGCCCTGGGCGTGCCGCTGGACCGCATGCCGATGTGGAACCCGCGCAAGCCGCTCGGGGGCAACACCGAGGAGCAGCTGCACGACGCGCAGGTGCTGCTGTGGCACGGCTTCTGCTCAGTGCACAAGCGGTTCACCGTCGCGCAGATCGAGCAGGCGCGCGCGGAGCACCCCGGCGTCAAGGTGGTCGTGCACCCCGAGTGCCCGATGCCGGTCGTCGACGCTGCCGACGCGGCCGGCTCGACGGACCTCATCCGCAAGTACGTAGCGGCCAGCCAGCCCGGCGACGTCATCGCCATCGGCACCGAGGTCAACCTCGTGAACCGGCTCGCGGCGGAGCACCCCGACCGCACGATCTTCTGCCTCGACCCCGTCGTGTGCCCCTGCTCGACGATGTACCGGATCCACCCGGGCTACCTCGCCTGGGTGCTCGACGGGTTGCTCGAGGGGGAGGTGCGCAACGAGATCGTCGTGCCCGACGACGTCGCGCGCGACGCCAAGGTCGCCCTGGAGCGCATGCTCGCCGCGCGACCGAAGGACGCCTCCCCGGTCCCCGTCTCGGGGAGGGGTGCCTGACGTGAGGCACGTGGTCGTCGTCGGCAGCGGCGTCGCCGGACTCACCGCGGCGCTGGAGGCGGCAGCTCGTCCCGGGGTGCGGGTCACGCTGCTCACGAAGGCCGACCTCGTCACCAGCAACACCAGCTGGGCGCAGGGCGGCGTGGCGGTGGTCACCGACCCCGCCGACAGCGTCGCGTCGCACGTGGCCGACACGCTGGCCGCCGGTGCCGGGCTGTCGGACGAGGCGGCCGTGCAGGTGCTCTGCGCCGCTGGTCCCGACGCGGTCGCCGCCCTCGTGCGGCGCGGAGTGCGCTTCGACGTGCACCAGGGCGAGCTGGCCCGGGGCCTGGAGGCCGCCCACTCCCACGGGCGGATCCTGCACGCCGGTGGCGACGCGACGGGTGCGGCCATCTCCGACGCCCTGGTCGAGAGGGTGCGCGCGAGCGACGTCGACGTGCGCGAGCGGACGATGGCCGTCGACCTCGTCGTCGACGGGGGCGTCGTCAGGGGCGTCGTGCTCCTCGACGGCACGGTGCTGAACGGTGACCAGGTGGTGCTCGCCACCGGGGGAGCAGGGCAGCTCTACCCGTACACGACCAACCCCGCCGTCGCTACGGGCGACGGCCTGGCGATGGCGCTGCGTGCGGGTGCGGTCGCCGCCGACCTCGAGCTCTACCAGTTCCACCCGACCGCCCTCGCGGTCCCGGGCAGCCCGCTCGTGTCCGAGGCCGTGCGGGGGGAGGGTGCCGTCCTGCGCGCCGCGGACGGCCACCGGTTCATGTTCGACGTCCACCCCGACGCCGAGCTCGCCCCTCGTGACGTCGTGGCGCGGGGGATCGCGGAGCAGATGGCTCGCCAGGGCGGTGCGCCGGTGCTGCTCGACGCCACCGCCCTCGGGGCCGACTTCCTCGCCCGCCGCTTCCCGACCATCGACGCGTCGGTGCGCTCGTTCGGGCTCGACTGGGGCCGCGAGCCGGTCCCCGTCGCCCCGGCAGCCCACTACTTCATGGGCGGCGTGCGGACCGACCTCTGGGGACGCACGTCGTTGCCGGGTCTGCTGGCCGTCGGCGAGGTCGCCTGCAACGGGCTGCACGGAGCCAACCGGCTCGCGTCGAACTCGCTGCTCGAGGGGGCGGTGTACGGACGGCGGGTGGTCGAGGCCGCGGTGGCCGCGCCGCGTGCGGCCGACGACGTCGACGAGAGCTGGGCGGCACCCGTCCTCGTGCCTCCCGCGGACACCGACGACCCGTTGCCGCTCATCCGGACCGACCTGCAGCGGCTGCTGTGGGACACGGCCGGGCTGCGGCGCGACGAGGTCGGACTGCGGCACGCGGTGGAGACCCTGCAGCGGGTCGACACGAGCGTCCCCTCGGGTGGTGACGTGAAGGCGGTCGAGGACGCCAACCTGCGCACCGTTGCGCGGGCGCTGGTCGTCTCGGCGCTGGAGCGTCGGGAGTCGCGCGGTGGTCACTTCCGCATCGACGCTCCCGCTCCGGGGCCGGTGGCCCGGCACAGTGCCGTGGTGCTCGCCCGGACCACCGCTCCGCGTCGAGTCGGGGCGACGGCAGGTGCCGCGTGCTGACCCGACGCCAGGTGCGACGTGTCGTCGACCTCGCCCTCGACGAGGACGCGCCGTCCGGCGACCTCACGTCGGAGGTGTTCGTGCCGGCGACCGCCGTTGCCCGAGCGTCGGTCGTGGCCCGCGAGGCCGGCGTCATGGCCGGCGGCGACGTGCTCGTCGAGACGTTCGCCGCGGTCGACCCGGCGGTCGTGGTCGAGGTCCTGCGCGCCGACGCCGAACCGTTCGCCGCGGGTGACGTCCTGGCGACCGTCGTGGGCCCCGCACGGGCCGTGCTGCGCGGGGAGCGCGTGGCCCTCAACCTCGTCCAGCGCCTGTGCGGCATCGCGACCCTCACGGCCCGGTACGTCGAGGCGGTCGAGGGGACGGGCGTCCGGATCGTCGACACCCGCAAGACCACGCCCGGGCTGCGGGCGCTGGAGCGGCACGCGGTCCGCTGCGGTGGCGGGCGCAACCACCGCTTCTCGCTCTCCGACGCCGTGATGGCGAAGGACAACCACCTCGCGCTCGTCGACGACGTGACCGCCGCGATCCGTCAGGCGCGCGAGCAGCTGCCGCACACGACCCACGTCGAGGTCGAGGTCGACCGTCTCGACCAGGTGGAGGCCGTGCTGGCCGGCGGTGTCGACACGATCATGCTCGACAACTTCACGCCCGACGAGCTGCGGGCGGGGGTCGCGCTCGTCGCGGGTCGCGCGATCGTCGAGGCGAGCGGCGGCATCACGCTCGAGACCGTCGGCGAGGTGGCGCGCGCCGGCGTCGACGTGATCAGCGTCGGTGCCCTGACCCACTCCGTCCGCGCGCTCGACCTCGGGCTCGACGTCGAGGTCGGCGGGGCCGGAGGTGCCGGGTCGCAGGTGGCGGGACCGGCGACGTGATCTACCTCGACGAGGCGGCCACCACGCCGCTGCGCCGCGACGTGCTCGCCGCCATGGGCCCCTACCTCGGTCCGGCGTTCGGGAACCCGTCGAGCCACCACGAGATCGGCGACGCCGCCCGTGCCGGCCTGGAGCAGGCGCGCGCCGACGTCGCCGAGGCTCTCGGTGCGCGCGCCGGCGAGGTCACGTTCACCTCTGGGGGGACCGAGGCGGCGAACACGGCCGTCAAGGGCATCGCACTCGCCCAGCCGCGGGGACGCCACGTGGTCGTGAGCGCCGTCGAGCACCCGGCGGTCCTGGAGTCGGCCCGCTGGCTCGGCCGCATCGGCTACGACGTCACCGAGCTCGAGGTCGACGGCGACGGTCTCGTCGACCCCGGCCACCTGGCTGCGGTGCTGCGCGACGACACGACCGTGGTGAGCGTGCAGCACGCCAGCAACGAGGTCGGCACCGTCCAGCCGGTCGCCGCGCTGGCGGAGGTGGCGGCGCGACACGGGGTCCCGTTCCACACCGACGCGGTCCAGTCGGCGGCCTGGCCCGACCGGCGGGTGCCGTCGGTCTCGCGGCTGCGCTGCGGCTCACGCGCTCGGCCGGCACGTCGGCGGCGGAGGTGGCGGCGCGGCGCGACCGCTTCGTCGCGGCGGTGCTGGAGTCGGTCCCGGGCGCCGCACTGACGGGACACCCGGTGCGTCGTCTCCCGGGGCACGCGTCGTTCGTGCTCCCCGGACGGTCGGGCGAGTCGGTGCTGCTCGACCTCGAGCGCCGCGGTGTGGTGTGCTCCAGCGGGTCGGCGTGCCACGCCGGCAGCGACGAGCCGAGCCACGTGCTGGTGGCCATGGGAGTGCCGTCGGAGGTGGCGCAGACGGCGGTGCGCTTCACCTTCGGGCGCTCGGTGACCGACGAGCAGCTCACCGACGCGGCGCGGGCGCTGGCCGACGTCTGCGGGCGGTGAGCGCGACGTCGCCGCCAGCGCGCGACGACGCGGTGGCGCGCCGGTCTACCCTGGTGACGTCATGACGTCCGAGAACAGCGCGCCGGCTTCCGTGGTCTACCTCGACCACGCGGCCACCACGCCGATGCACCCCGAGGCCGCGCAGGTGCTCACCGAGCAGCTGGCCCGCACGGGCAACGCGTCGAGCCTGCACGCCTCGGGCCGCGCCGCGCGGCGGGTCGTGGAGGAGTCGCGCGAGGTGATCGCGGAGTGCCTCGGCGCCCGCCCGTCCGAGGTCGTGTTCACCTCCGGGGGAACCGAGGCGAACAACCTGGCCATCAAGGGCCTGTACTGGGCCCGACGCGACGTCGATCCCGCCCGCGACCGCGTGCTGTTCAGCTCGATCGAGCACCACGCCCTGCTCGACCCCGTCACGTGGCTGGCCGCCCACGAGGGTGCCCGCATCGACACGACCCCCGTCGACCGACAGGGACGGGTCGTCGTGGAGCGGCTGCGCGAGCAGATCGAGGCCGACCCGGCGTCGGTCGCGGTGGTGACGACCATGTGGGCCAACAACGAGATGGGGACCGTGCAGCCGGTCGACGACGTCGTCGCGCTGGCGAAGGAGCACGCGATCCCGGTGCACAGCGACGCCGTGCAGGCCGCCGGCTACCTCCCGCTCGACTTCGCCGCCTCCGGGCTCGACGCCATGACGGTCACCGCGCACAAGCTCGGCGGGCCCGTGGGGGTGGGTGCGCTGCTGGTGCGTCGTGAGGTGGCCCCCGTGCCCCTCGTCCACGGTGGCGGGCAGGAGCGCGACCTGCGCTCCGGGACCGTCGGGGTGGCGCTGATCGCCGCGTTCGCGCGGGCGCTCGAGATCACCGTCGAGCGACAGGCCGAGGTCTCGGCGCGGATCGAGCGCCTGCGGCAGAGGCTGGTCACCGGTCTCCTGCAGGCCGTCCCCGACGCCGTCGTCAACGGCGACCCGGAGCCCGGTCCGCAGCACCGGCTCCCGAACATCGCCCACGTGACGTTCCCGGGCTGCGAGGGCGACGCCATGCTCATGCTGCTCGACGCCCAGGGCATCGAGGTGTCCACGGGCTCGGCCTGCCAGGCGGGCGTCCCGCAGCCCAGCCACGTGCTCCTCGCCATGGGCTACGACGACGCCGCCGCCCGCGGGTCGCTGCGGCTGAGCCTGGGTCACACCTCCACCGAGGCCGACGTCGACCGGCTGCTCGCCGCGCTCCCGCAGGTGCGCGATCGCGCCGTCACGGCCTCCCTCGTCAGGGGACGCTGATGGCACGGCTCGTCGCCGCCATGTCGGGCGGGGTCGACTCCGCCGTCGCCGCGGCGCGCGCGGTCGAGGCCGGCCACGACGTCACCGGCGTGCACCTCGCGCTCAGCCGCAACCCGCGGTCGTACCGCTCCGGTGCGCGGGGCTGCTGTTCCATCGAGGACGCCGGCGACGCCCGCCGCGCCGCCGACGTGCTCGGCATCCCGTTCTACGTGTGGGACATGAGCACCGAGTTCGCCGACGAGGTGGTCGACGACTTCGTCGCCGAGTACGCGGCCGGCCGCACCCCGAACCCGTGCCTGCGCTGCAACGAGAAGATCAAGTTCGCCGCCGTGCTCGACCGCGCGCTCGCGCTGGGCTTCGACGGCGTCGTCACCGGCCACTACGCCCTCCTCGAGACCGGGGCGAGCGGCGACGTCGAGCTCCACCGGGCCCAGGACGCGGGCAAGGACCAGAGCTACGTGCTGGGCGTGCTCACGCAGGAGCAGCTCCGGCACTCGCACTTCCCGCTCGGGGGCTCGGTCAAGACCGAGGTGCGCGCCGAGGCCGCCCGTCGCGACCTGCAGGTGGCCACGAAGCCCGACAGCCACGACATCTGCTTCGTCGCCGACGGCGACAACGCCGGGTGGCTCGCCGAGCGGCTCGGCCCCCGCCCCGGGACGATCGTCGACGAGGACGGCACCGTCCTGCGCGAGCACGACGGCGCCTACGCCTACACGATCGGCCAGCGCCGGGGCCTGCGGCTGGGCGTGCCGGCCGACGACGGCAAGCCGCGCTTCGTGCTCGACATCGAGCCGGTCTCGGGCACGGTGACGGTGGGCCCGCGCGAGCGTCTCCTCGTCGACGTGCTGGAGGCCGACCGCCCGCTCTGGTGCGGCCCGGCGCCGGACGGTCCGCTCGAGTGCACCGTGCAGCTGCGCGCCCACGGCGCCGAGCACCGCGCCGTCGTCGAGGTCGACGGCGGCCTCGTCCGGGTGCGGCTGCACGACCCCGCCGAGGGCATCGCGCCCGGTCAGGCCGTCGTCGTCTACGTGGGCACCCGCGTGGTCGGCTCCGCCACCATCACGGCCACGTCGCGCGTCGAGGTCGGCGTCGGGGACGGCAGGTGAGGGCGACCGGCATCGGCTCCTTGCCCGGCGAGGACTACGCCGAGAGCGCCGCGATGGTGCTCGGCACGCTCGACGACCTCGTCTTCGTGCCCGAGCTCCCGGCGCGTGGCGTCGCCGCCCAGATGGTCGGCAGGTCGCTCGCCGTGCTCGACGGCCTGGGCGCCGACCTCCAGCCCGCCGGGTGGCGTCTGCTCGACGCCTCGGGGGTCGACCACCGTCGGGCCCGCTCCCTGCTCGCGCAGGACCTCGACGTCCTCGAGGAGGTCGCCCAGGACCGGGAGGGCACCGTCAAGCAGCAGGTGGCCGGACCGTGGACGTTGGCGGCGACCGTCGAGCTCCAGCGGGGCGAGAAGGTCCTGTCCGACCACGGGGCACGGCGCGACCTCGCGCACGCGCTCGCGTCGGGGGTGGGCGACCACGTGGCGTCGCTGCGTCGGCGCTTCCCGCGCTCGCCGCTCGTGGTGCAGGTCGACGAGCCGGCCCTGCCCGCGGTGCTGGCCGCGCAGGTGCCGACGTCGTCCGGCTTCGGCCGCTACCGCACCGTCGACCTGCCCGAGGCCGACGCGCTGCTGCGGCTCGTCGTCGACGCCGTCCGCGACGCCGGGGCGATGCCGGTGGCGCACTGCTGCGCGCCCGCGGTCCCCGTCTCCCTGCTGCGCGGAGCCGGCTTCGACGCCGTCGCGTTCGACCTCGGCCTGGTCGAGGCGGCCACCGGCGGGGGTGCGGATGCCTGGGCCGAGGCCTTCGAGGCAGGGACGGACCTCTGGGTCGGGGCGCTGCCGTCGACCGACGTCGCGTTCGACCCGGCCGCGTCCCGACGTCGGATCGAGGACTGGACCGGACGGCTCGGGTTCGGCGAGGACGCCTGGCACGACCGCGTCGTGATCACGCCGGCCTGCGGTCTCGCGGGCGCGTCGCCCGCCTTCGCCCGCCGCGTGCTCGCGGAGGCCGTGGGACTGGCGCGCTGAGGTGCGCTAGACGATCTCGTCAGGGTCGGGCCGCGACCCGAGACGCACCACGGCGATGCCGACCACCACGGCGACCCCGCACGCGAGGTCGGCGGCGAGCCCGTCGAGGACGAAGAACCCGACGAGCCCCGCCACGACGAGCAGGGCTCCGAGGACGATCGGGACGAGGCGTCGGGGGCTCATGCGTCCACCGTGTCAGGTCGCTGCCGACGTCGCACCCGCGGCGCGTCCGTCGGCTCGTCGACGAGGGGTGGACGTCGGAGGTCGGTCCTAGGATGAACGACGTGACCGAGGCCCCGCAGAACCCGTTGGACCTGACCCTCGACCAGGCGCGTGCCGAGGCCGAGCAGCTCGTCGAGCGCATCAACGAGGCCCGCGACGCGTACTACGGCGACGACGACTCCCGGGTCGACGACCAGACCTACGACGGCTGGATGCACCGGCTCGAGGCGCTCGAGCGGCTGCACCCCGAGGTCCAGGGTCAGGACTCGCCGACCCTCTCGGTGGGCGCTGCCCGCAGCTCCGAGCTCGCGCCGGTCGAGCACGCCGAGCGCATGCTCAGCCTCGACAACGTCTTCTCGCCCGAGGAGCTCACCGCGTGGTGCGAGAAGACGCGTGCCTCGGCGGGGCGCGACGTCCGGTGGCTCACCGAGGTCAAGATCGACGGCCTGGCGCTCTCCTTGCGCTACGAGCACGGCCGGCTCGTCAGCGCCGCGACCCGCGGCGACGGCAGGGTCGGCGAGGACGTCACCACCAACGCGGTGCGGCTGCCCGGCGTGCCGCGGCGGCTCGACGGCGAGGGACACCCGCCGATCGTCGAGGTCCGCGGGGAGGTCTTCATCGCGGTCGCCGCGTTCGAGCGGCTCAACGCGCTCCAGGCCGACCTGCGCGAGCGGGTCGTGGCCGAGATGACCGGGCGAGGGGTCGAGCAGGACCGGGCCGAGGCCGCCGCCGCCCGACGCTTCCCGGCGTTCGCCAACCCGCGCAACGCGGCCAGCGGCGGCCTGCGCCAGCTGCTGGGCAAGAAGGACGGGCTCGAGCGCGAGGCGGGGGAGGCGCGGATCGAGGCGCTGTCCCTCTACGTGCACGGCATCGGCGCGTGGGAGCGTCCGCCGGTCGCGGCACAGAGCGAGGTCTACGACCTGCTCGGGTCGTGGGGTCTGCCCACCAGCCCGCACTCGCGGGTCTACGACTCCGTCGACGACCTCCTCGCCCGCGTCGCCGAGCTCGGCCAGGACCGGCACGCCATCGAGCACGAGATCGACGGTGTCGTCGTCAAGGTCGACGAGCTCGCGCTGCACCCGGAGCTCGGCGAGACGAGTCGCGCGCCCCGCTGGGCGATCGCCTACAAGTTCCCGCCCGAGGAGGTGCACACCCGCCTGCTCGACATCGTCGTCTCCGTGGGCCGCACCGGTCGGGCCACGCCGTTCGCCGTCATGGAGCCGGCGCAGGTCGCCGGCAGCGTCGTGCGGCAGGCCACGCTGCACAACAAGGACGTCGTCCGGCAGAAGGGCGTGCTCATCGGTGACACGGTCGTCCTGCGCAAGGCCGGCGACGTCATCCCCGAGGTCCTCGGCCCGGTCGCGGAGCTGCGCGACGGCAGCGAGGTCGAGTTCGTCATGCCCGACGACTGCCCGGTGTGCGGCACCCCGCTGCGGCCCATGAAGGAGGGCGACATCGACCTGCGCTGTCCGAACGCGCAGACCTGCCCGGCGCAGGTGCGCGGCCGGGTCGAGCACGTCGGGTCGAGGGGTGCGCTCGACATCGAGGCGCTCGGCGAGGTCACGGCCGCCGCGCTCACGCAGCCGACGGTGCCGGAGGAGCCGCCCTTGCGTAGCGAGGCGGGTCTGTTCGACCTCGACCTCGACACGCTCGTGCCGATCGAGGTGGTCGTGCGCGACGCCGAGACCGGCGAGCCCCGCATCGACGAGCGGACGGGCGAGCCGGTACGACGTGCACCCTTCCAGCGGGTCGAGGTCACCTACCCGCCCGGCTTCGAGGACGCGTCGCCCGCGGAGCGTCGGGCCGCGGGCGTGCGCAAGAACCACCGCGTCCTGCACCCGTCGGCGCAGGCCCTCACGCTGGTCGACGAGCTCGAGAAGGCCAAGACGAAGGACTTCTGGCGCCAGCTCGTGGCACTGTCGATCCGCCACGTCGGCCCGGTCGCAGCACGGGCGCTGGCGCAGTACTTCGGCTCCCTCGAGGCGATCCGCGCGGCCGACCGCGACACGCTCGCGCAGGTCGACGGTGTCGGCCCGATCATCGCCGACTCGCTGCTGGAGTGGCTCGCCGTCGACTGGCACCAGGAGATCCTGGACCGCTGGAGCGCGGCCGGCGTCCGGTTCGCGATACCGGACCACCCGGGTCCCGGCGCGGCGTCCACCGGCGGCGGCACGCTCGACGGGCTGACGATCGTCGTCACCGGCTCCCTCGAGGACTTCACCCGCGATTCCGTCAAGGAGGCGATCCTCGAGCACGGCGGCAAGGCCGCCGGGTCGGTGAGCAAGAAGACCGACTACGTCGTCGTCGGCGACAACCCCGGCTCCAAGGCCGACAAGGCCGAGCAGCTCGGCGTCCCCATCCTCGACGAGGCAGCCTTCAAGACGCTGCTCGCCGAGGGCCCTCCGCGCGAGGAGCCGGACGCTGACGCGGGGGACGAGGCCACCGCCGACGAGGCGACCACGGAGGAGGCGCCCACCGAGGGCTGAGTCCGGCCGGTTCGCGGCAGGGTCGTCGTGGGCTGGCTGGTGCGCTGCCTGCGGGGGTCCCGGCCTGCTGGTGCGTTACCGCAGGGGGTCGTGACCTTGCTGGTGCGTTACCGCAGGGGGTCGTGACCTTGCTGGTGCGCTGCCTCGGCTGGCGCTGGGGGTGGCCTCCGAAAGGGCCTCGACCGGCAGTGGGCCTGGGGCCGGCTCCGGGTCTCGTGGCTTGGCCTGAGCTCGCCTTTGGACGCACGATTCTTCGTTTCTGCGTTCTCGGGCCACGACTCTGCGTTCGCGCGTCCCAACGGTGGGTCTGCCACCTTCTGAGCGCTCTACAGGTGGCAGATCCACCGCCGGCGGGGTCAGACGGAGCAGAGATCTTCCCTTCTCGTGGACCGTGCCACGAGAAGGGAGAAGCACTGCCCACCCCACCCCCAAGGGCACCCACGCTTCTTCCTCCACGCGCCGGAGGTCGAACGCTTCTGCGTTGGTGACGGAATCCCGTACCAAACGCAGAATCCTTGGACTCCGACGCACGAACGCAGCTTCTTGCGTCCACACCCAGCATCGACCCGCAGCCCGAGACCCCAACCCAGCGCCGTCGCCAGCCGCCCGGTCGAGGCCCTTTCGGAGACCACACCCAGCGCCGGCCGAGGCAGCGCACCAGCAAGGTCAGACCCCTTGCGGCGGCGCAGCCGCAAGCACAGACCCACGCGGGCAGCGCACCAGCAAGGTCACGACGACCGCAGGCAGCGCGCCCCAGCCGGAGACGCGCTCAGTCCACGTCGGCGGAGTCGGGGTCGAAGAGGTCGGCGGCGGCGCCGACGACGAGGGGGTCGGGGGTGCGGACGACGTCGTGGTCCTTGCCGGGGTAGTCGAAGCGGTGCAGCACGTGGCGCATGGCCTCAAGACGGGCGCGCTTCTTGTCGTTGCTCTTCACGACGGTCCAGGGGGAGTGCTTGGTGTCCGTCCGGCGGAACATGGCCTCCTTCGCCTCGGTGTAGGCGTCCCACTTGTCGAGGGACGCGAGGTCCATGGGGGAGAGCTTCCACTGACGCACCGGGTCGATCTGGCGGATCGTGAATCGCGTGAGCTGCTCGGCCCGCGACACGGAGAACCAGAACTTCACGACGTGGATGCCGTCGTTGACGAGCATCTTCTCGAACGCGGGGGCCTGCTTGAGGAACTCCGTGTACTGCTCGGGCGTGCAGAAGCCCATCACCCGCTCGACGCCGGCCCGGTTGTACCAGGAGCGGTCGAAGAACGTGATCTCGCCCGACGTCGGCAGGTGGTAGACGTAGCGCTGGAAGTACCACTGGCCCTGCTCGCGGTCGGTCGGCTTGACCAGCGCGACGACCCGCGCGCCGCGGGGGTTCAGGTGCTCGGTGAAGCGCTTGATGGTGCCGCCCTTGCCGGCCGCGTCGCGTCCCTCGAACAGCAGCACGAGGCGCTGCCCCGACTCCTTGACCCAGCTCTGCAGCTTGATGAGCTCGATCTGCAGCAGACGCTTCTCCAGCTCGTACGTGTCGCGGTCCAGACGCTCGGCGTACGGGTAGCCCTCGCGCCACGTGTCGACGGCCAGGCCGCTGGCGTCGAGGAGGACGGGGTCGTCGTCGTCGGAGTCGTCGACGGAGAAGGCGGAGAGCTGCACGGGGCTGAGGGTCTCGAGCACGACGCGCAGCGTAGGGGAGGCCGGTGAACGTGAGGTGACTCCTCACTACGATGGGTCGGTACCCGCACCCCAGCCGCAAGGGAGACGCATGTCGTCGGCCATCTCGCGTGAGGACGTCGCCCACCTGGCGAACCTCGCGCGCATCTCGCTCAGCGAGGACGAGCTCGATCGGCTGGGCGCCGAGCTGCCCGCCATCCTCGACCACGTCGCCGCGGTCCAGGAGGCCGCGAGCGCCGACGTGCCCGCCATGAGCCACCCCGTGCCGATCGACAACGTCTTCCGCGACGACGTCGTCCGCCCCGGTCTCACGCCCGACGAGGCCCTCGCGGGCGCGCCGGCCAGCGAGGAGCAGCGCTTCCTCGTGCCGCAGATCCTGGGGGAGGACTGACATGAGCGACCCCATCCGCCTGAAGGCCGCCGAGATCGCCGAGGCGCTCGGCGACGGCAGCCTGACGTCCGTCGACGTCACGCAGGCCCACCTCGACCGGGGCCGACGTCGACGCGCGCCGCGCCGCTGGCGAGACGCTCCCGACGCTGGCGGGCGTGCCGGTGGCCGTGAAGGACCTCATCAACACCGTCGGCCAGCCCACGACGGCCGGCTCGCGGATCCTCGAGGGCTGGGTGCCGCCGTACGACGCCACCGTCGTCTCGCGGCTGCGCGCCGCCGGGCTGCCGATCCTCGGCAAGACCAACCTCGACGAGTTCGCGATGGGCTCGTCCAACGAGCACTCCGCCTACAAGCCCGCCCGCAACCCGTGGGACACCGAGCGCATCCCCGGCGGCTCGAGCGGCGGGTCGGCCGCTGCCGTCGCCGGCTACGAGGCACCGCTCGCGCTGGGCACCGACACCGGTGGCTCGATCCGCCAGCCCGGCGCCATGACCGGCATCGTGGGCGTCAAGCCGACCTACGGCGGAGTCTCGCGGTACGGCGTCATCGCCATGGCGAGCAGCCTCGACCAGGTCGGTCCGATGGCCCGCTCCGTGCTCGACGCCGCCCTCCTGCACGAGGTGCTCGCCGGCCACGACCCGCGCGACTCCACCAGCCTCGACGCCCCGGTGCCGTCGGTCGTCGACGCCGCACGCCGCGGCGACGTCACGGGACTGCGGGTCGGCGTGGTCAAGGAGCTGGGCGGGGAGGGCTTCCAGCCCGGCGTCCAGCAGCGCTTCGACGAGACGGTCGAGCTGCTCGCGCAGGCCGGGGCGGAGGTCGTGGAGGTCTCGTGCCCGAGCTTCGAGCACGGCATCGCCGCCTACTACCTCGTCATGCCGAGCGAGGTCTCGAGCAACCTGGCCCGCTTCGACGCCATGCGGTACGGACTGCGGGTCACGCCCGACGGCCAGCTCGCGAGTGCCGAGCAGGTCATGGCGGCCAGCCGCGACGCCGGCTTCGGCGACGAGGTCAAGCGCCGCATCATCCTCGGCACGTACGCGCTGTCGAGCGGCTACTACGACGCCTACTACGGCTCGGCGCAGAAGGTGCGCACCCTGGTGGCGCGCGACTTCGCGGCTGCCTTCGAGCAGGTCGACGTGCTCGTCTCGCCCACGGCGCCCACGACGGCGTGGCGGCTGGGGGAGAAGAGCGACGACCCGCTCGCGATGTACCTCGAGGACGTCGCGACGATCCCGGCCAACCTGGCCGGCGTGCCCGGGCTCAGCCTGCCCGTCGGGCTCGCCAGCGACACCGGCCTGCCCGTGGGCGTGCAGGTGCTCGCCCCGGCGCAGGCCGACGACCGGTTGTACAACGTCGGGGCCGCCCTGGAGCGGCTCGTCGACGCACCCGTCCTGTCCGACATCGACGCGGGAGCCGCCCGATGAGCACGCAGACCACCCCCGCGCTCGTCCCCTTCGAGCGGGCGATCGAGCGCTACGACCCCGTGCTCGGGCTCGAGGTGCACGTCGAGCTGAACACGAACACGAAGATGTTCTGCGGCTGCGCCACGACGTTCGGCGCCGAGCCGAACACGCAGGTGTGCCCGGTGTGCCTCGGCCTGCCGGGTGCGCTGCCCGTCGTCAACGCGAAGGCCGTCGAGTCGGCCATCCGCATCGGGCTCGCGCTCAACTGCGAGATCGCCGAGTGGTGCCGGTTCGCGCGGAAGAACTACTTCTACCCGGACATGCCGAAGAACTTCCAGACGTCGCAGTACGACGAGCCGATCGCGTTCGACGGCTACGTCGACCTCGACGTCGACGGTGAGACCTTCCGCATCGAGGTCGAGCGCGCCCACATGGAGGAAGACACCGGCAAGTCGCTGCACGTCGGCGGTGCGACGGGCCGCATCCACGGCGCCGACCACTCGCTGCTCGACTACAACCGCGCCGGGATCCCGCTCATCGAGATCGTCACGCGCACGATCGAGGTGCCCGCCGAGAAGGCGCCCGCCGTCGCCCGCGCCTACGTCCAGCACCTGCGCGACCTCATGGTGGCGCTCGACGTCTCCGACGCCCGGATGGACCAGGGCTCGCTGCGCGCCGACGTCAACCTCTCGCTCAAGCCGAAGGGCTCCGCGACGCTGGGCACCCGCAGCGAGACGAAGAACGTCAACTCCTTCCGCTCGGTGGAGCGCGCGGTGCGCTTCGAGGTCTCACGGCACGCGGGCGTCCTCGACGCCGGCCAGAGCATCCTGCAGGAGACCCGGCACTTCCACGAGGCCGACGGCTCGACCTCGCCGGGACGCCCGAAGTCCGACGCCGACGACTACCGCTACTTCCCCGAGCCCGCCCTCGCACCGGTCTCGCCGTCACGCGACTGGGTCGAGCAGCTGCGCGGCACCCTGCCGGAGCCGCCGGCAGAGCGTCGCAAGCGGCTGCAGGCCGAGTGGGGCTTCTCCGACCTCGACATGCGCGACACCGTGGGGGCGGGGGCGCTGGAGCTGGTCGTCGCGACAGTGGCGGCCGGCGCCACGCCGGCCGCGGCGAAGAAGTGGTGGCTGGGCGAGCTGGCCCGACGTGCCAACGAGGCGGGCGTCGGTCTGGACGAGCTGGGTGTCACGCCCGAGCAGGTCGCCGGCGTCCAGGCGCTCATCGACGAGGGTCGGGTCAACGACAAGCTGGCGCGCCAGGTGCTCGAGGGCGTCCTGGCGGGCGAGGGCTCGCCCGAGGAGGTCGTGTCCGCCCGGGGGCTCGAGGTCGTCTCCGACGACGGTGCGCTCGGAGCGGCCGTCGACGCCGCGATCGCCGCGAACCCCGACGTCGCGCAGAAGATCCGCGACGGCAAGGTCCAGGCGGCCGGCGCGCTCATCGGTGCCGTCATGAAGGAGATGCGCGGCCAGGCCGACGCCGGGCGAGTGCGCGAGCTGATCCTCGAGAAGCTCGCCTGAGCACCCCGTGACGACGCACGAGGGTGAGGACGTCGGCCGACGACCGAGGTCGTGGTCGCGGGTGCTGGTGATCTCGGTCCTCGCCCTCGGCGTCGTTGGCGTCGCGCTGGTCGTGGTCGCGAACCTCCTGGTCGTGGGTCGCACGTCCGAGCGGATCACCCGTCAGCCGGACGACCTCGACCCGGCTCAGGTCGCGATCGTCCCGGGCGCCGGCGTGTACCCCGACGGCTCGCTCGGTCGCCCCGTCGAGCAGCGCGTGCGTGCCGCCCTCGAGCTCTACGACCGGGGGCTGGTCGAGAAGATCCTGGTCTCGGGCGACAACGGCACGCCGAGCTACAACGAGCCCGACGCCATGCGCGACGCGGTGCTCGAGGCCGGCGTGCCGGCCGCCGACGTGTTCACCGACTACGCCGGCTTCAGCACGTGGCACACCATGCGACGCGCCCGCGACGTCTTCGAGGCCGACACCGCGATCGTCGTCACCCAGGGCGTCTACGCCGCCCGCACCGTCGACCTCGGGGTGGCGGCCGGGCTCGACGTGCAGGGCTACGTCGTCAGCGAGGGCGGTCGGCGCGCGCGGGAGTGGCTCGCCCGCGTGCGGGGTCTGGGCGAGGCGACGTTCCGCCCTCGCGTCACGCCGGGGCCGGCGATCCCGATCACCGGCGACGGTCGCACGTCGTGGGCCGACGACCCCGCCTGACGACGGACGGTCTCACGTCCCGCGCAGCGCCTCGATCCGCTCGAGGAGGAGCTGCAGCTCCTCGAGCACGACGTCGGGGTGCTCGACGGGGATGAAGTGGGTCGCGTCGAGCTCGCGGAAGCGGGACCTGCGGACGTTCTGCGAGGCGGTGTACATGTCGCGGGCCCCGGTGAGCACGTCCCAGCGTCCCGCCACGAACGTGGTCGGCACGTCGATGGCGGAGAGGCGCACCCGTGCGTGCTTGGACACGCCGAGGGCGAGCCGGGCGTACCAGGCGGGGTGCGTGGTGAAGAACTCCTTCACCATGGCCTGCAGGTCGGCGGTGTCGGCGGCGGGGTCGATGAGCCGTGCTCGGCGCAGCAGGTCCGTCGTCGAACGGGTCCAGGGCAGCCTGCGGGTCACCGGTGCAAGACCGTGACCCGTCACCGTGGTCACCCGGGCGAGGCTGACCATCAGCTGTCGGGCGAGGAACGGCGGGACGTGCAGGGGAGCGAGCATCGTCCCGAAGGTGTTGCCCGGGACGCCGGCGACGGCCAGGATGCCCTCGACCCGCTCCGGGTGACGCCCGGCGAGCTCGAAGGCCACCGTCACGCCGGTCGACCAGCTCAGGACGGGCGCCGACTCCAGGCCCGCGTCGTCCATCACGGCCAGCGCGTCCTCGACGAAGGAGTCGAGGTCGACACGACCGTCCGCCGGACGTGCCGAGCCGCCGACGCCGCGGTGGTTCCAGGAGACGACCCGCACGCCGCAGTCGGGGTTGAGCAGGGTCGGCCAGGCGTAGGGGTTGGTGCCGAGGCCGTTGCACAGCAGCACGGTCGGTCCGTCGGCGTCGTTGGTCCAGGCGCGCAGCCGCGTGCCGTCGGCGCTGATGACGTCGTGGAAGCGCACGAGGCCCGGGGTCTGGCTCACGGGCGACGATCCTGCCCGCTCGCGGGGCCGTCCGCAACGCGTTCGGCGGAACTCGACCGCGTGGTCCTCATCCCGACAGCCGTGCCACGAGGGCGTCGGCGAAGGTCGCGGCGCCCGTCGCGGTGTGCGGCAGGAAGAACGACGGCTCGGTCAGCTCGAGCTCCATGAGGCGCGGACGTCCGTCGGGTCCGGTCACGACGTCGACCCGGGCGTACAGGAGCTCGTGGCCGGTGAGCTCCCGCGCCACGTGCACCGCGTGCTGGGCGAAGGCCACCTGGTCGGCGGACGGCTCACGCGGCCCGATGTCCTCCTTCAGCTCCGGGAGGCTGCGGGGGTCGTCGCCGCGGGTGAGGAGGGCACCCTTGCGGAAGGCGTGCGACACGGTGCCTCCGAAGAGGAGGATGCCGGTCTCGCCCTCGGTGTCGACGGCGTCGACGTAGGGCTGCGTCATGGTGGCGCGACCGGAGTCGAGCAGGCGACGGCTGTGGGCGACGGCCTGCTCCGGGTCGCTCCAGCGGGCGGTGTCGGCCGCGCCGGCGGAGACGGTCGGCTTCACCACCCACTCCTCGGCCGCCGGCAGGTCGTCGACGGACCGCACGGACCACGCCGTGGGCACGACGGCCACGCCTGCCTCGTCGAGGGCGCGCAGGTAGGTCTTGTCGGTGTTCCACCGCAGCACGGCGGCGGGGTTGGCGAGCCGCGGCACCGCGTCGGCCCATGCGAGGAACTCGGCGCGCCGTGGCACGTAGTCCCAGCAGGAGCGCACGACGACGAGGTCGTAGGCGCCCCAGTCGACGTCCGGGTCGTCCCAGACGGCGGTCTGCGCGTCGAGGCCGCGGGCGGTCATGGCCGCGGTGAGCAGCGGGAGGTCGGGGTCGTGGTGCGCGAAGGTCTTCCCGACGGCCCAGGCGATGTGCATGAGGCCATGATGTCAGGAACAGGTTCTGTCTTACCTGAAGGCATAGACTTATCTTCATGACGGGGCTGTCGACGCGGGTGACGATGATCGTCGACCTCGTGCCGTCAACCGGTCCGTGCCCGCCGAGCAGCCGCTCGAGCCCACGGTCGGCGACGAGGCGCAGGCGCGCTACGCGACCGTCGAGCAGGCCCTGAGGTCGTCGTTGCTGCTGCGCCTCGAGCTCCCGGAGCAGCTCGACGCCCGCACCGGCATCGGCGTGGGGCCGGTGCAGCACCTCGGGCACGGTGCCGTCGGACTGCTCCAGGACGGTCCGGGCTGGTGGGCCGCCCGCGACGCCATCAACGAGGCGAAGGCGCGGGAGACCGGCCGCGACCGCACCCTGCGCACCTGGTACGTCGTCGCCGACGGGGTTCCGCGCGCCCCCGAGCACCCCGACCCCGCCCACGTCGACGCCTTCCTGCTCCTGCGCGACGAGATCGTCAGCGGCATGCTGCCGCGGTCGCGACGGCTGCTGCGCGGCGTGCTCGACGGTCGGACCCAGGCCGACCTCGCCGACGAGGAGGGCATCAGCGCCTCCGCCGTGTCGCAGAACCTGCGTCGTAGCGGCGCCTATGCCGTCCTGCACGCGCACGACCTGCTGCTGCACGGCACCGTGCTCACGCCCTCCGCGCCGGGTCAGTAGCCCACCAGCGCCGCGAGGACGAAGAACGGCACCGACGCCCCCGCCAGACGCATCGCCACGCGCACCCAGTGGTACTTGCGCGCCACGATCCGCGACAGCTCGTAGAGCTGGTGCCGGGTCCGTGCCGGCAGGGTCGGCGGCTGGGCGTCGAGCGAGGCGTCGAGGGCCTCCCGGGTGCCGAACGCGGCGACGTGGCCCCAGTAGTAGACCTGGGGGGAGGGCGGCGGCACGGTGAACCGCGGCCACACGGCGAGCGCCGCCGCGCCGACCGAGCCGGCGGCGAGCAGGGCGCCGACGTACCAGACCGTCCGCCCGGGGACGTCGAGTTCGGTGGGGCTCCAGTCGCGCGCGATGAGCCCGGCGAGCAGCGCCCCGAAGCCGATGCCCAGCACCGCCAGCACCATCGAAGCCTTGTGGTCGGCCGCACCTACCTCGTTGCGGGCCTCCGCGAGGATGCTCAGCTCGACCTCGATCGCCTCGACGGGAGGGTCCACGGGCGGTGTGGACCCGGACGGGGCGTCGGCCGAGGGGTCGGCGGGCCGGTCGGTCATGGTGCTCCTCTCCGCCGTCATCGTGCCACGAGCCTCGGACGTCCTCCCGGACGTGACGACACATCAAGTCCTCATGCTTGATACACGTGAATCAAGTCTCAAGCATTGATAGGGTGACGTCATGTTCGCCCTCACCCTCGACCAGCGCCGAAGCCGCCAGGCCGCCGACGCGGTCCCCGACCTCCTGCGCGCGTTGGATGCGACGCCGACGGTGCGAGGCTTCGAGCGCACCGTCGGCGACGAGGTGCAGGCCCTCGTCGACGATCCCGTGGCCGCGGTCGACGTCGTGGTGCTGGTCGCCCGGACGCAGCGCTGGTCGACGTGCTCGAGCGACACGCGACGCAGCGGGCCGCTGCCCAGGAGCTGGGGATCACGCCGCAGGCCATGAGCGCAAGGCTCCAGGTGGCGCGCCGCGACGACGAGCAGCGGCTGCGTCACCTCGCTGCGCGGCTGCTCGTGCGGGCCGACGATGCGGCGACCTGACCAGCGGACGCCGCCGAGCCGCCCGGTCGTAGGATCAGCCCATGTCCAGCGAGACCCCCGAACGCCGCCCCGCCCCGACGCCCGAGCCCGGCGTCGACATCAAGCCCCGCAGCCGCGACGTCACCGACGGTCTCGAGAAGACCGCCGCCCGCGGCATGCTGCGCGCGGTGGGCATGGGCGACGAGGACTGGCCGAAGCCGCAGGTCGGCGTCGCGTCCAGCTGGAACGAGATCACCCCCTGCAACCTCTCGCTCGACCGGCTTGCCAAGGCGGTCAAGACGGGCGTGCACGCGGCCGGCGGCTACCCGCTGGAGTTCGGCACCATCAGCGTCTCCGACGGCATCAGCATGGGCCACGAGGGCATGCACTTCTCGCTCGTCAGCCGCGAGATCATCGCCGACTCCGTCGAGACCGTGATGATGGCCGAGCGGCTCGACGGCTCGGTGCTGCTGGCCGGCTGCGACAAGAGCCTGCCCGGCATGCTCATGGCCGCCGCGCGCCTCGACCTGTCCAGCGTGTTCCTCTACGCCGGCTCGATCATGCCCGGCAACGTCGACGGCAAGGACGTCACGATCATCGACGCCTTCGAGGCCGTCGGCGCCTGCATCAAGGGGCTCATCACGCGTGAGGAGGTCGACCGCATCGAGCGGGCGATCTGTCCCGGTGAGGGCGCCTGCGGCGGCATGTACACCGCCAACACGATGGCGTCCGCCGCCGAGGCGCTCGGGATGAGCCTGCCCGGCTCGGCCGCGCCGCCCGCCCCGGACCGTCGTCGCGACGACTACGCCGCCAAGTCGGGCGAGGCCGTCGTCGAGCTGCTGCGCCGGGGCATCACCGCCCGCGACATCATGACGCTCGAGGCCTTCGAGAACGCCATCACCGTCGTGATGGCGCTCGGCGGCTCCACCAACGCCGTGCTGCACCTCCTGGCGATCGCCCGCGAGGCGGGCGTGCCGCTCACCCTCGACGACTTCAACCGCGTCGGCGACAAGGTCCCGCACCTCGGCGACCTCAAGCCGTTCGGACGCTACGTCATGAACGACGTCGACAAGGTCGGCGGCATCCCGGTCATCATGAAGGCGCTGCTCGACGCCGGGCTCATGCACGGCGACGTCATGACGGTCACGGGTCGGACCATGGCCGAGAACCTCGCCGACATCGACCTCGGCCTCGACGGCGACATCATCCGCCCGCTCGACGCCCCCATTCACAAGACCGGCGGGCTCACGATCCTGCACGGGTCGCTCGCGCCCGAGGGTGCCGTCGTGAAGAGCGCCGGCTTCGACTCCGACGTGTTCCGCGGCACCGCGCGCGTCTTCGACGGCGAGCGCGCCGCGATGGACGCCCTCGAGGACGGCACGATCACCTCCGGCGACGTCGTGGTCATCCGCAACGAGGGCCCCAAGGGCGGACCGGGCATGCGCGAGATGCTCGCCATCACCGGGGCCATCAAGGGCGCCGGTCTCGGCAAGGACGTCCTGCTGCTCACCGACGGCCGCTTCTCCGGCGGCACCACCGGCCTGTGCGTCGGCCACGTCGCCCCCGAGGCCGTCGACGGCGGCCCCATCGCGTTCGTGCGCGACGGCGACCCGATCACGCTCGACGTCGCCAACCGCACCCTCGAGGTCGAGATCGACGACGACGAGCTCGAGCGGCGCAAGGTCGGCTGGGAGCCGGCGGCGCCCAAGTACACCTCCGGCGTGCTCGCGAAGTACCGCAAGCTCGTCAGCTCCGCGGCGCACGGCGCCGTCACCGGGTAGTGCCCGACTTCACCGACGAGGAGCTCGCGACCGCCCTGAAGGTCCTCGGGGAGGCGCAGTTCCTGGGCGAGAACGACGAGGCGTACGTGGCGCTGCGTCGTGCCTGCGGCGCGTTCTACAAGGACGTCAAGAAGCAGCGGCGTCGGGCCGCGCGAGCGGCGACCGCCGCCGCCGACCGCGAGGTCGTCGAGCGCACGGCGACCGGCTCGGCGCAGCGCATCGACGACGAGACGGCCGGCATCGCGCTGACGTCGACCGCGCGCGGGGCGACGGCAGGCGTGCTGCAGGTGCCCCGCGGGTGCTACATCTGCAAGCGCAAGTTCACGCTGGTCGACGC
>NZ_LUNF01000172.1:0-9063 GCF_001626145.1 Aeromicrobium sp. REDSEA-S32_B7 | reverse complement strand
GGGCCGGGGAGATGCTCGCCGAGCTGACGGCAGCTGTCCGCCGCGGCGACCGTCCCCGCGACCTCGGCGGGGTGATCCACCCCTACCCCGCCTGGAGCGACGGCCCGTGGAACGCCGCCCTCGTCGAGGTGCGCGCCGAGCTGGAGAAGCCGCTGCCGCAGCGTGCGACCAGGGCGCTGGTCAGGACCCGCCGTTGGTGGTCGGACCGGCGTGCCTGACGCGGACCCTCGGCCGCGGCTGCTGCTCGTCGGCGCCTCCAACCCGGTCCGCGACCTGGACCTGATGATCCGCGGCTGGGCGGTGGGCGACCGGCGCAAGGTGCTGGCCAACCGCGGGCTGGCCGGCATCGACGGGGTGGTGTCCACGGCGGTGGGTGCGGCACTGGGCCGTCCGCACTCCTCACGCGCGATCGCGCTGCTCGGCGACGTCACCTTCCTGCACGACGCCAACGGCCTCGTGCTCGGGCCCGACGAGCCTGAGCCGGACCTCACGATCGTCGTGGTCAACGACGACGGCGGTGCCATCTTCTCCACGCTCGAGCAGGGCGGGCCCGAGCACGCCGACGCGTTCGAGCGCGTGTTCGCCACACCCACCGGCGCCGACCTGGGGGCCCTCTGCGCCGGCTACCGCGTGGCGCACCGACGCGTGGAGCCCGCCGGGCTGGCGGCCGCGCTCGCCTTGCCGACCGGTGGGCTGGAGGTGGTCGAGGTGGTCCTGCGACGTGACGACCGGCGCGCCCTCGACGCCGCTCTGCGCTCCGCGACGGCGGCTGCGCTCGCCGACGACTGAGCGCCGACGGCGTTGCGTCGATTGATCCCGTCCAGCAGTCGAGAAACCGTGACAGTCCTGGTGGCAGCAACCATGCCGGCGGTACGGTGAGTGGTGTGCGTCACGTGCGCGCCGACGAGAGGACGGGCATGGGGATCGAGACCTTCGACTACGTGGTGATCGGGTCGGGCAGCGGCGGCGGCGTGGTCGCCGCGCGACTCACGGAGGACCCCGACGTCCGCGTCCTGCTCCTCGAGGCCGGGCCGATGGACGACGACGACATGATCCACCTGCCGGCCGGGTTCTCGACGCTGTTCAAGACGTCGTGGGACTGGGGCTACCAGACCACGCCGCAGAAGCACCTCGGCAACCGTCGCGCCGACTGGCCGCGCATGAAGGCGCTCGGCGGCTGCACCTCGATGAACGCGATGATCTACATCCGCGGCAACCACGCCGACTACGACGAGTGGCGCGACGCCTACGGCGCGGACGGCTGGGGCTACGACGACGTGCTGCCCTACTTCGTGCGGTCGGAGGGCAACCAGCGCCTGCGCAACTCCTTCCACGGCAACGACGGCCCCCTGCACGTCGAGGACCGCCGCCACGACCACGAGCTGAGCCACGCGTTCGTCGAGTCGGCCGTCGCGAACGGCATGAAGCGCACCGACGACTTCAACGGCGCGGAGCAGGAGGGGGCCGGGCTCTACCAGGTCACCTGCCGCAAGGGTCGACGCTGGTCGGTCGCCGACGCGTACATCCGTCCGGCCCTGTCGCGCCCGAACCTGGTGCTGCGCACCGAGGCGTTCGTGACGTCGATCGACCTCGAGGGCGCGAAGGGCGCCAAGCGCGCCGTCGGCGTCACCTACCGGCGGGGCGCGTTCACCGAGACGGTGCGCGTGAACGCCGAGGTCGTCCTCGCGGGCGGCGCCATCAACAGCCCCCAGCTCCTCATGGTGTCGGGCATCGGCCCCACCGCCCACCTGAAGGACCACGGCATCGACGTGCAGGTCGACCTGCCCGGCGTCGGGCAGAACCTGCAGGACCACCCGGTCTCCGGCGTCCTCGCGCACACCCAGGGCACGACCGACATCGCCGCGTCGCTCAACCTGCCGCAGCTGCTGAAGGCCCAGAAGCTGGGTCGGGGTCCGCTCACGTCGAACGTCGCCGAGGCCGGCGCGTTCTTCACCTCGCGCGACGACCTCGACCTGCCCGACCTGCAGTTCCACTTCGCGCCCACCGGCTTCTGGGACAACGGACTGCACGAGCCCACGCAGCCGGCCCTCACCCTCGCCGCGACCCTGGTGCGCGTGCAGAGCCGCGGCCACGTGCGGCTGCGGTCGGCCGACCCGAGCTGGAAGCCGGAGATCGAGGCCGGCTACCTCGACGACCGCGCCGACCTCGAGGCGCTCGCCGCCGGCATCCGCCGCGCCTGCGAGATCCTCAAGGACGGTCCCCTGGCCCGGTACGTGAAGGCGCCGTGGGAGCCCGCGTCGCTCGACCCGACCGACGAGCAGGTGTACGCCTCGATCAACCGGCTCTGCCAGACGCTCTACCACCCCGTGGCCACCTGTGCGATGGGCACCGGCGACGAGAGCGTCGTCGACCCGCAGCTGCGCGTGCGCGGCGTCGAGGGTCTGCGCGTGGCCGACGCGTCCGTCATGCCCGCGGTCCCGCGTGGCAACACCAACGCCCCCACGATCATGGTCGGCGAGAAGGCCGCCGACCTGCTGAAGGAGTCCCGATGACCTCGACGTTCGACCGCCACCCGTCCCCGCCGCCCACCTCCGCCTCGGTCCCGGCCGACGGCGTCGAGACCTTCGAGTCGCTCGACCCGGCCACCGGGGACCTCGTCGGTGTGCACCCCGTCGCGGGTCCGGAGGACGTCGCCCTCGCGGTCGAGCGGGCCCGCGACGCCGCCGCCTGGTGGGGCAACCTCACGTTCGACGAGCGCGCGGAGCACCTGCTCACGTGGCGCAGCGTCATCACGCGCCGGATCGCGCAGCTGTCGGAGCTGTCGCACCGCGAGACCGGGAAGCCGATCCCCGACGCCCAGCTCGAGATCGCGCTCGCCATCGACCACGTCGCGTGGGCCGCCAAGCACGCCAAGAAGGTGCTCGGCCCGCAACGCGTGGCCTCCGGCCTCGTCATGGCCAACCAGAAGTCGACGGTGGAGTACAAGCCGCTCGGCGTCGTGGGCGTCATCGGCCCGTGGAACTACCCGGTCTTCACCCCGATGGGTTCGATCGCCTACGCGCTGGCGGCCGGCAACACCGTGGTGTTCAAGCCGAGCGAGTACACGCCGGGTGTCGGCGTGTGGCTCGCCGAGACGTTCGCCGAGGTCGTCGGCGGCATCCCGGTGCTGCAGGCGATCACGGGCCTGGGTGCCACGGGTGCCGCGCTGTGCACCTCCGGTGTCGACAAGCTGGCGTTCACCGGCTCTACGGCCACCGGCAAGAAGGTCATGGCGGCGTGCGCCGAGCGGCTCACCCCCGTCGTCATCGAGGCGGGCGGCAAGGACTCGCTCATCGTCGACGAGGACGCCAACATCGCCAAGGCCGCCGAGGCCGCGCTGTGGGGCGGCATGTCCAACGCGGGCCAGACGTGCATCGGCACCGAGCGCGTCTACGTGCACGAGAAGGTCTTCGACGCGTTCGTCGCCGAGATCACCGAGCAGGCCAAGGGGCTGCGCGCCGGGACCGACGCGGGCGCCAAGATCGGGCCGATCACCATGCCGTCGCAGGTCGACGTCATCCGCGGTCACGTCCAGGACGCGCTCGACCGGGGCGCCACGGCCGTCGTCGGTGGTGCCGACGCGGTCGGGGAGCGGTTCGTGCAGCCGACGATCCTCACCCACGTGCCCGAGACGTCGACGGCGATCACCGAGGAGACCTTCGGCCCGACGCTCGCGATCAACCCGGTGCGCGACATGGACGAGGCCGTCCGACTCACGAACGCCGGCAAGTACGGGCTCGCCGGCGCCGTGTTCTCCAAGCGCCATGGCGTGGAGATCGCCCGACGCATCCGCTCGGGCATGACGTCGGTCAACGGCATCATCACCTTCGCCGGCGTGCCCGGCCTGCCGTTCGGCGGTGTCGGGGAGTCGGGCTTCGGCCGCATCCACGGTCCCGACGGCCTGAAGGAGTTCACGTACGCCAAGGCCATCACCCGGCAGCGCTACGCACCGCCGCTGAACCTCACGTCGTTCAAGCGGACCGTGAAGGACGAGAAGGGTCTGAACCTCATCGTCACGCTGCTGCACGGCGGCAAGAAGACGCTCAAGCCCTGAGTGGTGGACGCTTCCGGGGCGTTCTCGGCGCGAGAGCGCCCCGGAGGTGTCCGAAACGGGAGAGGTTCAGGCCAGGGCGTCGCGCACGGGGACGAGCTTGGCCTGGCTCTCGGCCAGCTCGTCGGCCGGCACCGAGTCGGCGACGATGCCGCAGCCCGCGAACAGGCGCACGCGGCGGCCCTCGTCCTCCAGCTGCGCCGACCGTAGGCCGATGCCCCACTCGCCGTCGCCCTCCGCACCGATCCACCCCACCGGGCCGGCGTAGCGTCCGCGGTCGAGACCCTCGATCTCCGCGATGAGCGCGACGGCCGCGTCGGTGGGCGTCCCGCCGACCGCCGCCGACGGGTGCAGGGCGGCCACGAGGTTCAGCGCGCTCGCGTCGCCCCGCAGCACGGCCGTCACGTCGGTGGCCAGGTGCATCACGTTGGGCAGGTGCAGCACGAACGGTGCCTCGGGGACGTTCATCGACGAGCAGTGCGGGTCGAGCGCGTCGGCGACCGACCGGACGGCGTACTCGTGCTCCTCGAGGTCCTTGCTCGAGCGGGCCAGTGACGCGGCGAGCGCGAGGTCGCGGGTGTCGTCGCCCGTGCGGCGGATCGTGCCGGCCAGGACGCGCGACGTCACCAGCCCGCGCTCGAGACGCACCAGCATCTCCGGCGTGGACCCGAAGAAGCCGTCGACGTGGAATGTCCAGCATCCGGGGTAGTCGCGGGCCAGCCGGCGCAGCGGCGAGCGGACGTCGAGCGGCGTGTCGAGCTCGGCGACCAGGTCGCGGGCGAGCACGACCTTGTCGAGCTGGCCGGCGGAGATGCGGCGCACCGCCTCGGCCACCACGTCCTGCCAGGCGTCGCTGTCGACCGACCCGTCGACGAGCTCCACGCCGTGCGGGTGCTGCGGCGGGTCGGTGGGCGTGAGCGACGGCGGGGAGGAGATCGACGTGCCGACGACCGTGACCCAGCTGCGTCCGTCGCGGCGGCCCACGACCACCTCGGGCACGACGAGGCTGCTGCCGCGGCCGTCGTCGGCGAACGCGAAGCTGCCGAATGCCACAAGTCCGCTGCCGGGCACGTGCACCTCGTCGCGCGTGACGCTGTGCCGCGTGACCTCGCGCCACCAGCGGTGCGCGCGGTCGAACCGGTCGGGTCCGTCGACGGACAGCGACGCCGCGCGACCCCAGCCGACCAGACCGTCGCCGTGGTGCACCCAGGCGACCGCGTCGGTGTCGCGGTGCAGCAGCGCGAGCAGCGGTCCGGGGTCGTCGACCTCGACGGTGCGGGCGACGAGCGGCGACGGCAGGGGGCTCGCCGCAGCTGCCACGGGGGGAGGGCTCGTCACCCGATCGAGCCTACTCGTGGGACGCTTGCGGGGTGAGCCGAGCCGGACTGGACAAGGAGCCCCGCGACGTCGCGCGCATGTTCGACACCGTCGCCCAGCGCTACGACGTGACGAACGACGTGCTGTCCCTCGGTCAGGACCGCCGGTGGCGTCGCAAGGTCGTCGACCTCGTGGCCCCGAAGCCGGGCGAGCGCATCCTCGACCTCGCCGCCGGCACCGGGACCTCCAGCGAACCGTTCCGCGAGGCGGGCGCCACGGTCGTGCCCTGCGACTTCTCCCTCGGCATGCTGCAGGAGGGCCGCCGCCGGTTCGCGCACCTGCCGTTCGTCGCCGGTGACGGCATGCGCCTGCCGTTCGCCGACGCCTCCTTCGACGCGGTGACGATCTCCTTCGGCCTGCGCAACATCCACGACCCGCTGCAGGGTCTGCGCGAGCTGCGACGCGTGACCCGACCGGGCGGTCGGATCGTCGTGTGCGAGTTCTCCACGCCCACGTGGGAGCCGTTCGCGGCGGTCTACTCGAACTACCTGATGCGGGCGCTGCCGTCGATCGCGCGTCGGACGTCGTCGAACCCGGAGTCGTACGTCTACCTGGCGGAGTCGATCCGCGCCTGGCCCGACCAGAAGGGCCTTGCCCTGCGCATGGTCGAGGCGGGCTGGGGTCGCGTGGAGTGGCACAACCTCTCGGGCGGCATCGTGGCGCTGCACCACTCCTTCCGCCCCTGACGTTCGTCCGTCCGGACCTGCTGGTGCGTCGCCTGCGGTGGTCCCGTCGGGCGATGCGCCGGTCGCGGTCCGTCCCGGCCTGTTGGTGCGCCGCCTGTGACGGTCCTCGACCCGCCGGTGCGCTGCCTCGGCCCGCGCTGGGTGTGGTCTTCGAGAGGCCTCGACCGGGCCGATGGCGCGATGCTCGGGGGGCCCCGGGCTGCGGCCGGGTGCGGCGTGGGGGCGGTAGGTGGCGCGCGCTTCCTGCGGAGGCGGAGGTAGGTGACGCGCGGTAAGAGCCTCTCATTCCACGCGTCACCTACCTCCGAGCCCAGGGACACGCGCGTCACCTACCGCCCACCCAGCCCGCACCCCGAGAACCCGACCAGACGCCGCTCCCAGCCAGCCGGTCGAGGCCTTCTCGGAGGCCACCTCCAGCGCGAGCCGAGGCAGCGCACCAGCAGGCCGAGACCGACCGCAGCCGGCGACGCCCCGTCCACGACGCACGGCGCTTGTCGCTTGCACATGTGCGCGGATGTGCACACAATGAACTGTGCTCACGACGCTGCGCCGCCACCCGCGCTACGCCCGGCTCTTCGCCGCCCAGCTGAGCGGGCTGCTCGGCACGGGCGTGCTGACCGTCGCGCTCGCCCTGCTCGCCGCCGACCTCGCGGGACCGCAGGCGGCCGGGGTGCTGGCGACGGCGATGACGGTCAAGATCGTCGCCTACGTCGCGCTGTCGCCCTGGATCGCGCGGCTGACCGCCGGGTGGGCGCCGGTGCGCGTGCTCGTCGGGGCCGACGTCGTGCGCGTCGCGGTCGCGGCGTCGCTGCCGCTCGTGGACGCCACCTGGCAGGTCTACGTGCTCGTCCTGGTGCTGCAGGCGGCGTCGGCCGGGTTCACGCCTGCCTACCAGGCCCTCCTGCCGCGGGTGCTGCCGGAGGAGGACGACTACCGGCAGGCGCTGTCGCTGTCGCGGGTCGCCTGCGACGCCGAGGCGGTGGTGAGTCCCGCCGTCGCGGCGCTGGCGCTCGTGCTGGTCGACGCCCGCTCGCTGTTCCTGCTGTCCGCCGTCGGCTTCGTCGGCTCGCTGGTCTGGGTGCTGGCCGCACGACCGCCCGCCGCCGCGACGCCGGCCGGAGGTCGGGAGGAGCGCAGCGGCGGGTTCGTGACGTTCGTGCGGGTGGCCGACCTGCGCCGGCTGCTCCTGCTCGACCTCGTCGCGGCCTGCGCCTACGCGTCGGCCCTCGTCCTCACGGCGACGCTGGTGGCCGACGTCGGCTGGGGCGAGTCCGAGGTCGGTGTCGTGCTCGCCGTGTTCGGGGCCGGCTCGGTGGTCGGTGCGGTGCTCGTCTCGCGTTGGACGGGGGAGCCGTGGACCCCGATGTGCTGGGGTGGGGGCGTCGTGGCCCTCGCGCTGCTCGTCGCCGCGGCAGTGGGCGACGGGGGTGCTGGGCTCGTCGCGACGTGGGCCGTCCTTGGCCTGGGGTCGTCGCTCGTCCTCACGCCGTCGGGGCAGGTGCTGCGCGCGCAGGGCGAGGGTCGACGCCTGACGCTCCTGTTCGCCGGACACTTCGCCTGGTCGCACGCCTGCTACCTGCTCACCTACCCGCTCGCCGGGCTCGTGGCCGTGCAGACGTCGCCACGGCTGGCCCTCGCCGTCCTGGGTGGGCTCGCCGCCGTCGCCCTCGTCGGGGCGCTGCGCCCCCACCCCTCCCGCTCCCGCCTGTTTGCGTGGGGCCCCACGCAAACAGGCTCCGCCCACCGCAGACATGCGGCGTGAGTGCGCGTTTGCGTGGGGCCCCACGCAAACGCGCACGGGGGACACGCCTGACCGGGGCGACCGGCGCGCCGACCCCTGCGCGACCCTGGCTGCGACACAATGACGACGTGAGCGACGGCGGCAGGGGCGGGCGGGCGATCGAGCCTGCGCCCAGCCTGCGGCACGACGTCGAGCCGACGCCCGAGCGCCTGGCCGAGGCGTCGGAGGTGTTCGGCCTGCTCTCCGACCGCACCCGCCTGCACCTGCTGTGGGTGCTGGCCCGTCAGGACGCCGACGTCACCACGCTCGCCGACACGGTCGGCGCGAGCCGGACGTCGGTGAGCCAGCACCTGGCGAAGCTGCGACTGGCCGGACTCGTCGAGGCGCACCGCGAGGGCCGCCGCGTGCGGTACACGCTCGTCGGCGGACACCTGCGTCGCCTCCTCCTCGAGGCTCTCGGACACGCCGACCACGTCGTCACGGGCGAGCCACACCACGTCTGACCTGCGCAAACACCACCTCACCGGACTCCGCACCTCGACTTAGTGTGACCTCAGTTACACACGCCCCTCGGCGGGCGTAGAGTGAGGCGCAGGTCACGTTGTGAAGTAGTTCACAAGGTCACGACCTCGGGAAGACCCCACGCCCACACATGCTGGAGGTGACGGTGAACGAGTACACACCGGTCCTCGTCCTGGGCGCCCTCGCGGCCGGGTTCGCCGTGTTCAGCATCGCGATCGCGCCGCTCACCGGGCCGAAGCGGTACAACCGCGCCAAGCTCGACCGCTACGAGTCCGGCATCGAGCCCAGCCCGCTCCCCGACGGCGGCGGCAAGGTCAGCGTCAAGTACTTCTTCACCGCGATGATGTTCATCGTCTTCGACATCGAGATCGTCTTCCTCTACCCCTTCGCCGTCGCCTTCGACCAGATGAGCTGGTTCGCCGTCTTCGCGATCCTGCTCTTCCTCGTCAACGTCACGATCGCGTACGCCTACGAGTGGCGCCGCGGTGGAATGGAGTGGACCTGATGGGTCTCGAGGAGAAGCTGCCCAGCGGCGTCCTGCTCTCGACGGTCGAGGGCCTCGCCGGCTACATGCGCAAGGCGTCGTTCTGGCCCGCCACGTTCGGGCTGGCCTGCTGCGCCATCGAGATGATGACGTTCGGCGCCCCCCGGTTCGACTCCTCGCGGTTCGGCATGGAGGTCTTCCG
>NZ_LUNF01000171.1:0-8716 GCF_001626145.1 Aeromicrobium sp. REDSEA-S32_B7 | reverse complement strand
GCTGGTCGAGTAGCGGCACGCGCGACGAAGGAGCGCCGTGGCCGCGTATCGAGACCACCCCGCAACGGCCCAGCGCAGGCCAACCCCCAGCGACCGCTGGGTGTGGTCTCGATACACCTCCCCTCGCTGGCGCTCGTGGAGGCACTCGACCAGCGAAACCCACCGCTGGTCGAGTAGCAGGGACGAGCTTGCGAGGTCCCTGCGTATCGAGACCACCCGGCAACAGCCCAGCGCGGGCCAACCCCCAGCGCCAGCCCAGAGTGGTCTCGATACGTCGGGCCCAGGCTCGTTCCTCGCCAGACCCGACTACTCGACCAGCGGGACGCGGTGCCCGGGGTCAGCCGAAGGCGCGGTCGAGCTTGTCGACGTGGGCGGCGACCTGGGCGTGGCGTGGGGAGGAGACGGGGAGGATCTCGAGCGCCCGCGACCACACCCCGAGGTCCTCGCGACCGTGCGGCGTGTCCGCGAACGACAGCAGCGCGTCGGCGTCGTCGCAGGCCAGGAGAGCGGAGACCAGCTCGAGGTGCAGGTCGTCGCGCAGCTCCTCCACGGCGGGAGCGGTCGACGACGGCAGCACCGGGCCGCGGTAGGCGGCGACGGCGCTGCGCAGACGTCCGTCGCGCAGCAGGTCGCGGACCTCGTCGACGTCGGTGCGCACCGCGCTGCGCAGGCGGTAGGGCCGCGACGCGAGCTCGAGCGGTCCGAGGACCCCGCGCAGCCTCGACAGCTCCGCGCGGATCGTCACCGGCGCCTGGTCGTCGTCGCTGAGCGCCACGCCCAGCTCCGCGGCCGTCATGCCGTCGGGGGCCCGCGACAGGAGCAGGAGGAGCTCGCTGTGCCGACGACTCAGCCGCGAGGTGAGCGGACCGACCTGCAACGTCGCGCCGTGCACGCCGAGGACGTCGAGGCGTGGTGCCGACCATCCGCTCGTCACGTGCAGCGGTGCGGTAGCCGGCTGCAGGCGTGCGATGCGCAGCTCGGCCTCGACCGCGGCGGCGGTCGCCCGCACGAACCCGAGTCCCTGGGCCGTCGCGACCTCGGGGCCGCCGGTCACGTCGAGGACGCCGAGCACCGCGCCGGTGTCGGGGTCGTGGATGGGCGCCGCCGAGCAGCTCCACGGCGTCACCTGGCGCCCGAGGTGCTCGGGGCCGAAGATCTGCACGGGCCGTTCGATCGCCAGGGCCGTGCCGGGCGCGTTCGTCCCGGCGCTCGTCTCGCTCCAGTCGGCGCCCGGCACGAAGTGCATCGACTCCGCCCGCGAGCGAAGCGACGCCGCGCCCTCCACCCACAGCAGCTGGCCGGCGGCGTCACTCACGGCGACGAGCAGGCCCGCCTCCCCGGCCGACTCGACCAGGAGCCGTCGGATGACCGGGAGCCCGGCCGCGAGGGGGTGGTGCTCGCGGATCTCGCGCAGCGCGTCGTCGTCGAGCGTGATGCGCGGGAGGTCGGTCTCGGGGTCGAGGCCTTCGGCGAGACTGCGCTGCCACGACTCCCGCACGACGTCGCGCAGTGGTGCGTCGGTGGCGCCGGAGGCCAGGAACTCCTCGTGAGCCCGCCGCAGCCGCCGCGAGAGGGCGTCGGGGTCCGAGCCCGGTGGCATCGCGAGGTCACGTCCGTGGTGCCTCGCGCGCGGCTCGGAGGTGCGTGCCATGCCGCGAGTGTACGTGACGCGGCTCACGCCCAGAAGGGACGACGACGGACTCCGTCCGCCAGGTGCTCAGGCGTCGCGGCGCTGGAACGCGAGGGTGGCCAGCACGAGGAGCACGACGACGAACACCGTCATCGTGATGCCGCCGCCTACCGCGCCGAACGGCTTGTAGCCGAACACCTGGAACGCGTCGTTGAGCGAGACGCGCGTGTACATCTGTCCGCCCGCGTCGTACGGCAGGAACTTGAGGATGTCGACGATGCCGCCGCGGCTCGTCGGGTCGCCCGAGGACGCCTTGATGGCCAGCACGACCGCCTTGACCAGGCCCTCGACGAGCGACGGGACGAGCAGGAGCAGCGCGACGGCGCCCGTCTGGTTGCGGGTGAGGGTCGCGAACGCCAGGCCGGAGAGCGAGAACAGGGTCGTGTAGAGGACGGTGCCGACGGTGATGTCGCGCAGCCCGCCGACGCTCGGCAGTCCGACGCCGAACAGCACGGCGCTGAGCAGCGCGATGCCGACGCAGACCAGGGCCGCCACGAGGGAGAGGACGGCCGTCGTGACCACCTTGGCGAGCATGACGTGCAGACGGCTGGGCAGCGCGGTCAGCGTCGCGCGGATCATGCCGTGGCGGTACTCGTGCCCCATGGAGAAGACCCCGAGCAGGCCGATCACGTAGGCGATGAACAGCGGCGCCACGCCGAGGGTGGCGCCGACGGTCACGAGGATCGCGAAGGTCTGGTCGCCGCCTGACAACGGCCCCGTCTCGGGCAGGTTCCAGGCGATGAGCACGGTCAGCAGGAGCTGGAACCCGAAGGCGACGCCGAGGATCCAGTAGGTGGACCGGATCGTGCGCAGTCGGGTGATCTCGTAGCGGAGCGCGTCGGTCATCGGGCACCCCCCGCCTCGCCGGCCGGACGGTCGGCGGTGATCGCCCCGCGGTACTCCTCGTCGAGGCCCGTGGCGTTGAGGAACGCCTCCTCGAGGGTGGCGCGCCGGACCGACAGCTCGTGTACCCGCGCGCCGTGCTCGTGCGCGAGGTCGCCGACCCGGGCGGCGTCGAGGCCCGTGACGCGCTGCAGACCGTCGTCGTCGGGGGTGAGGGTCCCGCCCGCGGCGACGATGGCCGGAGCGAGGACGCCGAGGTCGGGCGTGCGCAGCAGCACCTCGGCGGTCCCCCCGTGCTCGACGAAGTCCTTGACGGGACCGCTCGTGAGGAGGCGCCCGCGGCCCACGACGACGACCTCGTCGGCGAGCTGCGCCATCTCCTGGAGCAGGTGGCTCGAGACGAACACCGAGCGCCCCTCCCCCGCGAGGTGGCGCAACAGCTGGCGCAGCCAGGTGATGCCCTGCGGGTCGAGCCCGTTGCTGGGCTCGTCGAGGATCAGGGTGTGCGGGTCGCCCAGGAGGGCGGCGGCGATGCCGAGCCGCTGGCCCATGCCGAGGCTGAACTTGCGGGGCCGGCCCTTCGCCTGCGCCGAGAGACCGACGAGCTCGAGCACCTCGTCGACGCGGCGCCGCTCGATCCGGTTGGCCACCGCGAGCATCTGCAGGTGATGGCGTGCCTGGCGGGTCGGGTGGAAGGGCTTGGCCTCCAGCAGGGCCCCGACGTGGCGCATCGGCTGCTCGAGCTCGGCGAACGTGCGTCCGTCGAACGTCGTGCGACCCTCGCCGCGGTCGAGACCGAGCATGAGCCGCATGGTCGTGGACTTGCCCGACCCGTTCGGGCCGAGGAAGCCCGTGACGCTCCCCGGGTGCACGGTGAAGCTCAGGTCGTCGACCGCTCGCCGGGTGCCGTAGCTCTTGCCGAGCCCTCGTGCCTCGATGACTGCCACGGGGTCAGCCTGCCAGACGGACGGGCCGGGGGTGGCGTCCCGCGCGCGGCGGGTCAGGCGACGATGCGGGTGACGGGCAGGCTGGAGTCGACGGGCAGGTCAAGCGACGACGGAGCGACGCCGCGCGCGACGACCTCGGCGCCCAGCGCCGCGACCATGGCGCCGTTGTCGGTACAGAGCCCGGGCCGAGGGATGCGGACCTCGATGCCCGCCGCCTCGGCCCGGGCGAGCACCATCTCGCGAAGTCGTCCGTTGGCGGCCACGCCACCGCCGACGACGAGCGTGTCGACGTCGTGGTCGCGGCAGGCCTGGACGGTCTTGCGGGTCAGGACGTCGACGACGGCGTCCTGGAAGGAGGCGGCGACGTCGGCGACGTCGATCTGGCGTCCCATGCGCTGCTCGTGCTGCACGTGCCGCGAGACGGCACTCTTGAGGCCGGAGAAGGAGAAGTCGTAGCGGTAGCGCTCGGCGTCCTTGGCCGCGGTGAGACCGCGCGGGAAGGCGATCGCGGTGCCGTCGCCCTCGCGCGCCACCCGGTCGATGTGCGGACCGCCCGGGTACGGCAGGCCCAGCAGGCGGGCGACCTTGTCGAAGGCCTCGCCGGCGGCGTCGTCGATCGTGGTGCCCAGCATCGTGATGTCGGAGGCGATGTCGTCGACGAGGAGGATCTCGGTGTGGCCGCCGCTGACCAGCAGGGCGGCGACGCGACGGTCGAAGCGGCCGTGCTCGAGCTGGTCGACCGCCACGTGGGCGGCCAGGTGGTTGAGGCCGTAGAGCGGCTTGTCGTGCGCGACGGCGAGCGCCTTGGCCGCGGCGACGCCGACCAGGAGCGCACCGCTGAGACCTGGTCCGCAGGTGACCGCGATCGCGTCGACGTCGCTCACGTCGAGTCCGGCCTGCGCGTACGCCTGCTCGAGCGTGGGCACCATCGCCTCGAGGTGGGCCCGGCTCGCGACCTCGGGCACGACACCGCCGAAACGCACGTGCTCCTCGACGCTGGAGGCGACCGCGTGGGCGAGGAGCTCGGTGCCGCGGACGATGCCGACACCGGTCTCGTCGCAGGACGACTCGATGCCGAGGACGAGGGGTTCGCTCACCGGCCCAGTGTCCCAGATCGGCCACCGCGGGCGGCCCGCGGCTCAGGGCTGCGGGTCGGTCCCACGCTCGGCTGCACGGGCCGCACGGCGGGCTGCCTTGGCGGCCTTCTCCTCGGCGTCGAGGCGGGCGGCCTCCTCGGGCGTGGGCGCGAGTCCGCCGTACCGGGCCGGTGCCCACCACTGGCCCTCGGGCGGGGTCGGGTACTCGCGGATCGCCTTGTCGAGCAGGGCGGTCATGGCCTCGCGCAGCTGCTGGGTCTCGGCGACCGGGTCCTCGCCGGTCACCGGGATCGGCTCGCCGACGTGCAGCGCGATCGTCTTGCCGCGACCCCAGATGTCGGAGTCGTGGTCCTTCGTCTTCAGCAGCTGGGTGCCCCAGGTGACCATGGGGATGAGCGGCACGCCCGCCTCGGCGGCCATGCGCACGGCACCGGTCTTGAGCTCCTTGATCTCCATCGAGCGGCTGATCGTGGCCTCGGGGAAGATGCCGACGATCTCGCCGGAGCGGGCGTACTCGACGGCCTTGTCGTAGGACGCCTGGCCCGCGTCGCGGTCGACCTCGATGTGGTGGAACGAGCGCATGAGCGGCCCGCCGACGGCGTGGTCGAAGGCCTCCTTCTTCGCCATGAAGCGGACGAGCCGGCCCGATGGCTGCGCGGCGAGCCCGTCGAAGACGAAGTCGACGTAGCCGATGTGGTTGGCGGCCAGGATGGCACCGCCCTCGCGCGGGATGTGCTCCGTCCCCGACGTCTGGAACTTCATGCCGAGGACCTTGAAGAGGGTCTTGGCGGTGACGATCACCGTCGGGTACGTGTAGTCGCGCATCGGCTCAGGATAGTGCACAGATGTGCACCCAGGAGTGCGAGGACGGGCCGTCGCTCAGACGTCGGGCGTGCCCGCGCTGATGTCGTCGGGGTCGTCCTCGACGACGTGCACGGCAGCCTCCTCGGCGCTCGCGGCCGCACCGTCGATGCCGACCTCGTCGCCCACGAGAGCCTTCTCGGTGTCCTCGGCCAGACCCTCGTCGGGCGCGACGAGACGACCGGAGCGGTCGTCGCCGATCTCGGGGTCGCCCAGCTCGTTGGCGTTGCCCTCGGGGTCGACGTCGGCGTACGGGTCGACGTCGGGCTCCTCCTGGGCGACGCGCTGGTCGAGCGTCTCGCCCTCCAGGGCCTCCTCCGCGGTGGTGCCGAAGCCCTCGCCGGGGCTCCACTTCTCGGCCGGCGAGTAGCCCTCGTCGAGCACGTCGTCGACGCCGCGGTCGACGAGCGTGTCGTCGGGCTGGAGCTGGTCGAGCACCTCCGAGTCGTCGCGGTTCTCCTGGGTGTCGTCAAACTCGAGGGGTCCGTCAGTCATGCGTCCAGCCTTCCACGGCGTCGACGCGACGCAACCGCTGCGACGACCGCCACGAGCACGACGGCCGCGACGGCGACGGCGACGGCCTGGCCGCGGTCGGTGCCGGTGCGCAGCGCCGCGAGGAAGACACCCGCCCCGACGGTGCTCCAGACGGTCGCCCAGAGCGCGGCGCCGGGCACGAGGCCGACGAGGTAGCGGGGCACGGACATGCGCGCCAGACCCGCGCCGGCGTTGACGACCGTCTGCGCGCCGACGGTGAGGAAGCTCGCCGTGACGACCGGCGGCCCCCACCGCTCGACGCGGTCGACGGCGGCCTGGAGGCGCGGTCCGGGCGGTCGGCGCCGCACGACGCCGGCGGCCACCAGGCGACCGATCCCGTAGGTGGCGCCCGCGCGCAGCAGCACGATGGCGAAGAGCGTCAGCCAGGCCCACGCCCACGGCCAGGAACGGATCTGCTCGGTCACGTGAGCTCCCCCGTCAGCCCGACCTGGAGGACGAGGGCGTCGCGACCACCGGCGTAGTACCTGCGACGTCGGGCGAGGTGCTCGAACCCGTGCGCCGCGTAGAGCGCCAGGGCGGCGTCGTTGTCGGCGGCCACCTCGAGCAGCATGCGGTCGGCGCCGCGCTCGCGGGCCGCGTCGCGGCCGGCCTCGACGAGCTGCGACGCGAGGCCACGTCGGCGGTGCGTCGGCGCGACGGCCACGCGGTGCAGGTCGGCGACGTCGGCCACCACGCCGACGTCGACGTACCCGACCACGGTGGCGTCGCTCTCGGCGACGAGCACGGCACGATCGGGGTGGGCGATCTCCGCGCGCAGGGTCGGCTCGGACCATGCGTCGGCCGCGAAGGCCTGCCCCTCCAGCTCGAGCAGGACGGGCAGGTCGGTCTGCAGCGCCGGCCGGATCACCGCACCGGGGCGGCGGGCTGCGCGTCGGGGCGGCGCAGGTAGAGCGGCTCGAGCCCCAGCACCTCGACGTGGCCTCGCACGACGCCCTCGGCGAGCGCGGCGGCGGACGGGTCGAGGGGACCGTCGGTGGCGTCGAGCACGTCGGCGTAGAGGGTGGCGCCACGTCCGACGACGGGCAGGTCGGGGTGGAGCCGCGCGAGCTCGACGGGCTTGTCGACGTGCGGTCCGTCGACCCGGCGCGGGACGCCGTCGGCGTCGGGCACGTAGCGCGCCCAGTAGACCTCCTTGCGCCGCGCGTCGATGGCGACGAGGTGCTCGGCGCCGAGGCCCGCGTCGAGGGCGAGCGCGTCGAGCGAGCAGACGCCGTGGCTCGTGAGGCCGAGGGTCGCGGCGAGGGTGCGCGCGGTGACGATCCCGACCCGCAGCCCGGTGAACGGTCCGGGACCCACCCCGACGGCGACGTCGGTGAGGTCGGCGGCGCTACGTCCGGCGTCGGCGAGCGCGTCGCGTACCGCCGGGGCGAGCAGCTCGCCGTGCGCCATCGTCCCCTCGCCCTGCGCCGACCCGACGACCTGGTCACCGTCGTGCACGGCGACGCTCACCGCGGGTCCGGACGTGTCGATCGCGAGCAGCAGCACACGAGTGAGCCTACCCTCACCTCCCGACGCGCCACGTGGGGTCGGGGCGGGGACTCGCCGCTGCGTGGGTCTCGTTCGACTCGTCCTGCGGCTGCGTGAGTGCACCGTCGTGTGGACCTTGCCGCTGCGCTGCCTCGGCCTTCGCTGTGGGTGGTCTCCGAAAGGGCCTCGACCGGGCAGCTGGCGACCGTGCTGGTCCGGGGTCTCGGGCTGTGGCTCGCGTGGGACGCAAGGATCTGCGTTCGTGCTTCGCGCGAGCCAAGGCTTCTGCGTTTGCCACGGGATCCCGTCGTGAACGCAGAGGCGTTCGGCCTCGCACGCGTGAATGAAGACCCTCGGGTGCCCTTTGCGTTGGGGTGACGAACGATTCTTCCTTCGTGTGGACCGTTCCACACGAAGGAAGAATCCTTTCGCGCTCGCCCCCGCCATCGGTGGATCTACCACCTTCAGAGCGCTCAGAAGGTGGCAGATCCACCGACGGGACGCGCAAACGCAGAACCTCGGCCCTAGAACGCAGAAACGAAGAATCTTGCGTCGGGAGCGGGCTCAGCCAGACCCCGAGACCCCAAGCCGCCCCCAGGCCCGCTGCCGGTCGAGGCCCTTTCGGAGACCAGACACAGCGCCAGCAGAGGCAGCGCACCAGCAAGGTCACGACGACCGCAGGCAGCGCACCCGCAGGACGAGACCCCCGCAGGCAACGCACCACCAAGGTCACGACCCCCACACCACGCAGCGCCGCGGCCAGCACCTCAGCCGAGAAGCGTGGAGCGCAGCGGCACGTCGACCCAGCGGGGACCGTTCGGCTTGATGGTCACGACGCGGGGCTCGGCCTCGTCGGGGTGGTCGCCGTCGTGCTCGGTGCCGAGGGGGTCGATGGGGCGGGCACCGCGAACCTCGATGCTCACCGAGAGCCAGCTGTCGTTGAGCTGCTCGGCCATCCCCTCGCCCCACTCGACGACGGTGACGGCCTCGTCGGAGGCGGTGTCGAGGTCGAGGTCGTCGACCTCGGCGGCGCTGCCGAGGCGGTAGGCGTCGACGTGGACGAGGGCGGGACCGTCGACGAGCGACGGGTGCGTGCGGGCGAGCACGAACGTCGGCGACGTGACGGGTCCGCGCACGTGCAGCGCGTCGCCGAGCCCCTGGGTGAACGTCGTCTTGCCGGCGCCGAGGTCGCCCGAGAGGACGAGCAGGTCGCCGGGGCGCACCAGCTCGGCCACGCGCGCGGCGAGGTGCTGCAT
>NZ_LUNF01000170.1:0-16464 GCF_001626145.1 Aeromicrobium sp. REDSEA-S32_B7 | reverse complement strand
GCCGTGGCGTGGGGGGCGGCGGCCGTCGCGGTCGTCGTCGCGCTCGTGGCGCTGCGCTGGATCCTCGCCCACCTGACCCGCCCCACCGTCTCGCGACTCCGGCTGGAGGGCAGCGGCGACGACGGACGCAGCGAGGCGCTGGCCGGCAAGGTGCTCTCCGCCGCCGCCGACGCGTTCGCCGCGACGGAGGGCGTGCGCTCCGCACGCGGGTCCGTCGTCCGCGACCGCGGCGAGCTCGTGGCCCGGATCGACGCCACCATCGAGCCGGAGGCCGACCTGGTCAGGTCGGCCTCCGGCTCGATGGTGGCGTCGATCCGGGCCACGAGCTCGCCGCGGTCGGTCGTCGCGTCGAGTCGGCGGCGTGGAGTCGAGTCCGCGTGGGCTCCCGTCCTCGTGCGCCGGATCAGCGCGCGGCGGCACCGGCCGTTGGTGTCAGGAGCCGGCGACGACGCGTCCGCGCACCTCGCCGAGCGGCACCCGCCGGCCGGCCGGTCCGGGTGCCGTCGCGCTGACGGTCACCTCGTCGCCGTCGTGCAGGAACGCGCGGGTCGAGCCGTCGCCCAGCACGATCGGCTCGGCGCCGTTCGCGGTGAGCTCGATGAGCGCGCCGCTCTCCCCGCGTGCCGGGCCGCTCACGGTGCCCGACGCGAACAGGTCGCCCGGGCGCACCGCCGCACCGTTGACGCACGAGTGCGCGAGCATCTGCGCCGGGGTCCAGTACATCGCGCGGTACGGCGGCCGCGACACGACCTCGTCGCCGATCCGCACCTCGAGCGCGAGGTCGAGCGCACCTGCCGGCGCCGACGTGTCGTCGAGGTAGGGCAGCAACGGGACGTCGCGCGGTGGCGGCGCCGTCCGGGCGTGCCGCAGCGCCTCCATCGGGACGACCCAGGCCGAGACCGACGTCGCGAACGACTTGCCGAGGAACGGCCCGAGCGGCACGTACTCCCACGCCTGCAGGTCGCGCGCCGACCAGTCGTTCACCAGCACCACGCCGAACAGCCGGTCCTCGGCCTCGGCCAGCGTGAGCGGGCCACGGGTGGCCGGCCCGCCGACGACGAACCCGACCTCGGCCTCGAGGTCGAGCCGTGTCGAGGGACCGAACGTCACCGCGCCGTCGGGCTCGCGACGTTGGCCGCCCGGCCGGCGGACGTCGGTGCCCGAGACGACGACGCTGCCCGCACGTCCGTGGTAGCCGATCGGCAGGTGCTTCCAGGCCGCCGGCAGCGGGTCGGTGCCGGGGCGGAACAGCCGGCCGACGGCGGCGGCGTGGTGCTCGGAGGCGTAGAAGTCGACGTAGTCGCGCACCGTCCACGGCAGGTACAGCGTCACGTCGTCCGCTGGCACGAGCGGAAGGTCGTCGGTCTGTGTGCCCACCAGGTCGGCGACCGCCCGACGCACCTGGTCGCGGCGGTCGGGGCCGTGCGCCAGCAGCGCGTCGAGCGTCCCGTCGGCCACCTCGTCGGCGAGCCACGGGAGCGCCGCGCCGGCGTCGAGCACCGAGCGTCCCACGCCGACCCCGACCCGGCGCGGGCCGTCGTCGACGCTGAACGAGCACCAGGGCAGCGTCGTCGTGCCCCAGTCCGGTGCCGCCGACGTCATCGCGACCAGGAGCGGTGGTAGACGCCGTCGTCGACCGCGCGCCCGCCCTCGCCCAGCTCGAGCGGGCGGAACGTGTCGACCATGACGGCCAGCTCGTCGAAGGACTCCGCGCCGAGGCTCGCCTCGATCGCCGCAGGGACCGGACCGTGGGAGTGCCCACCCGGGTGCACGCTGACCGAGCCCTTGCCGATGCCGGAGCCCTTGCGTGCCTCGTAGTCGCCGTCGACGTAGAACATGATCTCGTCGCTGTCGACGTTCGCGTGGTAGTACGGCACGGGGATCGCGAGCGGGTGGTAGTCGACCTTGCGGGGCACGAAGTTGCAGACCACGAAGCTGTTCCCCTCGAAGACCTGGTGCACCGGCGGAGGCTGGTGGATGCGGCCCGTGATCGGCTCGAAGTCGTGCACGCTGAGCGCGTAGGGGTACAGGCACCCGTCCCAGCCGACGACGTCGAACGGGTGCTCCGGTACCACGTGCACGGTGCCCGCGAGGCCTCCGGGCCCGCTGCCGCGGTGCTTCACGAGCACCTCGACCTCCGTCTCCTGGCGGACCTCGGGCTCGCCCGGGCCGCGCAGGTCGCGCTCGCAGTAGGGCGCGTGCTCCAGCAGCTGGCCGTAGCGCGACAGGTAGCGCTTCGGTGGCGCGACGTGGCCGTTCGCCTCGATGCAGTAGAGACGGGTCGTGGTCCCCACGACGTAGCGGTGGGTCGTCGCCCGCGGGACCACGAGGTAGTCACCGGGGCCGTAGGGGAGGTGGCCGAAGACGGTCTCCAGCACGCCCGTGCCGGCCTCGACGAACACGATCTCGTCGCCCGTCGCGTTGCGGTACAGCGGCGACGTCGCACCCGCCACCACGTAGGAGATCCGCACGTCCCCGTTGGCCAGCACCAGGCGTCGGTGCTCGACCGGGTTCGATTCCTTCGCCGCCCACGGTCCGGCACCCCCGCCGGCGGCGCCGGCCGGGTCGTCGGTGAAGAGGTCGTGCAGACGCAGGTGCCGGGGGAGCAGCGGCTCGTTGGGCGTCGTCGCCTGGTCGGGCAGCTCCCACCGGCGCGCCTCGAGCACCGCCGACGGCACGCCCACGTGGTAGAGCAGCGAGGAGTCGGAGCTGAAGCCCTCCTCGCCCATCAGCTCCTCGCGGTAGAGCCGGCCGTCGGGGTCGCGGTGCTGGGTGTGCCGCTTCGGCGGCACCGACCCGGCACGCCGGTAGTGGGCCATCAGAAGTTCCCGCGCTTGGCCTGCTCGCGCTCGATCGCCTCGAACAGCGCCTGGAAGTTGCCCTTGCCGAAGCCGAGCGAGCCGTGCCGCTCGATCAGCTCGAAGAACACGGTCGGCCGGTCGCCCACGGGCTTGGTGAAGATCTGCAGGAGGTAGCCGTCCTCGTCGCGGTCGACCAGGATGCCGCGACGCTGCAGCTCCTCGATCGGCACCCGCACCTCACCGATGCGGGCCCGCAGCTCCGGGTCGGTGTAGTAGCTGTCGGGCGTCGCCAGGAACTCCACGCCACGCTCGCGCAGCGCGTCGACGGCGGCCAGGATGTCGGCCGTGGCGAGCGCGAGGTGCTGCGCGCCGGGCCCGCGGTAGAACTCGAGGTACTCGTCGATCTGCGACCTCTTCTTCGCGATCGCCGGCTCGTTGAGCGGGAACTTCACCCGGTGGTTGCCGCTCGCCACGACCTTGCTCATCAGCGCCGAGTAGTCGGTGGCGATGTCGTCGCCGATGAACTCGGCCATGTTCGTGAAGCCCATGACGCGGTGGTAGAAGTCGACCCACTCGTCCATGTGACCCAGCTCGACGTTGCCGACGACGTGGTCGAGCGCCTGGAACACGGAGCTGTCCTGCCGCCCACGGCCCGGCACCCCCGCCGTGCCCTCCTGCCGCCCACGGCCCGAGGCGCTGGTACGGCGCTCCACGAAGCCGGGGAGGTACGGGCCGGAGTACCGGCTGCGGTCGACGAGCGTGTGCCGCGTGTCGCCGTAGGTGGCGATCGCTGCGCGCCGGACGATGCCGTGCTCGTCGGACACGTCGTGCGGCTCCTCGAGCACCGTGGCGCCCTGCGACCGCGCGTGCTCGACGCAACGGTCGACGTCGGGGACCTCGAGGGCGATGTCGACGACGCCGTCGCCGTGCACGCGGTGGTGGTCGGCGATCGCCGAGTCGGGGTCGACCGCACCGCACAGCACGAACCGGACGGCGCCGCCCTGCAGCACGTAGGCGTGGTGGTCGCGGTTGCCGGTCTCGGGGCCGGAGTAGGCGACGACCTCCATGCCGTAGACGTTCTCGTAGTAGCCGGCGGCCTGCGTGGCGTTGCCGACGGCCCACACGACGGCGTCCCAGCCGGTGACGGGGAACGGGTCGTGCGAGGCGTCGTACTCGACCAGGCCCACGAGCTGGCGGAGCTGGTCGAGGTCGAGCTCGGCGAGCCGCTCGCTGCCGGTCAGGGCGGTCGTCTGGTCGGTCGTCGGGGCGTGCGTCGGCGTCGTCGTCATGTGCCCCAGGTCACCTGCTGGGCCGCGTCTTGGCAACCTGCCCGTCTCGTCCTGGTCAGGTCGGCCACCTCTGCCGAGTAGGGTGGCAGTGAACTAGTCGATCTGCCCAGGAGTCGCCGTGGATGCTCTCGACCTCGCCCTCGTCGAAGCGCTGCGTGATCACCCGCGCGCCGGTGACCTCGAGCTGTCGCGGGTCGTCGGCGTCGCCCGTGCGACGGTGCAGTCACGGCTGGCGAAGATGGAGGCGTCGGGCGTCATCACGGGCTACGGCCCCGACGTCGACCTCGCCGCCGCCGGCCACACCGTCCTCGCCTTCGCGACGCTGGAGATCGCGCAGGGCCGCCTCGACGACGTGCGCGCCGAGCTCGAGTCGCTGCCGAACGTGCTCGAGGCCTACGTCACGAGCGGCACCGCCGACGTGGTCTGCAAGATCGCCGCGTCGTCGCACGCCGACCTGCAGGACGTGCTCCTCCACATGAGCACCTCGGGCTCGATCGTCCGCTCCACGAGCATCGTCGTGCTCAGCGAGCTCGTCGCCCCCCGCGTCCTCCCCGTCCTCGCCCGCGACGTCCAGACCGGCGGCCGCGCCCCCCGCTACCGCTGACCGCCCGGCGCGGTTTACCACGGTCCCGTGGTAGACCCCGTCCCCCCGAGGCAAGCTTCCCGAGGGAGGACGACGTTTACCACGGGACCGTGGTAAACCGTCAGGCGCGCAGCGACCCGAGCCGACGCACGGCCTCGTCGATCACGTCGGCACGCTTGCAGAACGCCCACCGCACGTAGGGGCGGCCGGGGTTGTCCTCGAGCGGGGTGTCGGGGTCGTGGAAGACCTGGTGGGGGACGGCAACGACACCGGCGAGCTCGGGCAGCCGCAGGCAGAAGTCGAGGCCGTCCTCGAAGCCGAGCGGGCGGATGTCGGTGGACGCGAAGTACGTGCCGTCGGGCACGACGACGCCCAGCCCGACGTCGGCCAACCCCGCGCAGAGCCGGTCGCGACGTTCGCGCATCCCCGCGCGGAAGTCCGCGAAGTAGTCGTCGTCGAGCCGCAGGGCCGCGGCGACGGCAGGCTGCAGCGGCGAGCCCGACGTGAAGGTCAGGAACTGCTTGGCGCCGAGCACCGACGCGACGAGGGCCGCCGGTCCGCTCGCCCACCCGACCTTCCAGCCCGTGAAGGAGAACGTCTTGCCGCCGCTGGAGATCGTGAGCGTCCGCTCCCACATGCCCGGCAGCGTCGCGATCGGCACGTGCGGGACGTCGAAGGTCAGGTGCTCGTACACCTCGTCGCTGATGACGACGAGGTCGTGCTCGCGGGCCACCTGCGCGACGGCCGCGAGCTCGTCGGCGGTCAGCACGGTGCCGGTCGGGTTGTGCGGCGTGTTCAGCAGGATCGCCGTCGTCCGCGGCGTCACCGCGGCGCGCAGCTCGTCGAGCGGGAGCCGGAAGTCGGGGGCGCGCAGCGTCACGGGTCGACGCACCGCGCCGGCCATCTGGAGCACCGCCACGTAGGAGTCGTAGTACGGCTCGAGGACGATGACCTCGTCGCCCGGCTCGACGATGCCCAGCACCGCGGCCGCGATCGCCTCGGTGGCGCCCGTCGTCACGACGACCTCGGTGTCGGGATCGACGTCGAGGCCGTACCAGCGGCGCTGGTGCTCGGCCACCGCCTCGCGCAGGACGGGCACGCCGACCCCCGGCGCGTACTGGTTCGCGCCGCCGCGCAGTGCCTCGACCGCCGCCTCGCGCACGACGTCGGGCCCGTCGGAGTCGGGGAAGCCCTGACCCAGGTTCACGGCGCCCGTCGCAGCGGCGAGCGCGCTCATCCGCGCGAAGATCGTGGTGCCCAGGCCGTCGATCCGGCTGCTCTGCGTCCTCATCCCTCGCGACCCTACGCGTCCGCGGGACGGCGAGCCCGGCACCACTTGACGCGTTTCCCTGACGGCCTGGGACTTTGGTCCCATGATGGTGGGTGGGTCGAGGGAGCGGCCCGCGGACCGGGGGGAGCCGGTCCGGGCCGGACGTCCTCGACGTCCGCGGGAGAGGGGGACGATGGCCACGCGCATCTCGGCGTCGGTGCGGCCGTACACGCTGACCGAGCGCGACCGTCACCTCGTGACGCGCTTCTCCTTCGGCGTCGACGAGCAGCTCACCGCCGCCGCCTGGTGGCCGCGGCTCGGGCACACGCCCGCGAGGGCATGGGCGGAGGTCAAGTCCGGACGGTCGGGCGCCTGGCAGTACGGCTTCGACCTCGCGCAGTACTCGATGGTGCAGAAGATCCTCACGCGCCGTCAGCTGCAGGAGGTGCTGCACGACGTGTGGTCGAACCTGCTGTACGTGCCGGTCGGCCACGACCGCAGCTTCCCGTGGCGCTTCCACTACGACCAGACCCTGCGCGGCCTCGCCCTGACGAGCTACCGGCAGCTGCTGCGCGCGGCGGTCGTGCACCCGGCCATGTCGGGCTGGCTCAACAACGACCTCAACACCAAGCGGGGCATCAACGAGAACCTCGGCCGCGAGCTCCTCGAGCTGTACACGGTCGGGCGCGCGTCGGGCTACACCGAGGACGACGTCAAGGACTCCGCCCGTCTGCTCACGGGTCACAAGGTCAAGGTGTTCGACACCTTCGCGGCCTCGTACGCGCCCGAGGACCACTGGACGGGTCGCGTGCGCGTGCTCGGCTTCACCCACGCGAACGCCGCCGCCGACGGTCGACCGGCGCTGGCGGCCTACCTCGACCACCTGGCGCTGCACCCCGCCACCGCCGAGCGGGTGGCACGCCGGCTGTGCGTGCGGCTCGTCGGCGACGACCCGTCGCCGTCGCTCGTGCGCAGCGTGACGGCCGCCTACCGCTCCTCGCGCAGCGACGTCCGCGCGACGCTCAAGGCGCTGCGGACCCACCCGGAGTTCCTCGCGGCCCGGCGCCGCACGCTGCGGGCGCCGGTCGAGGACGTCGTGGCGTCGGTGCGGGCGCTCGGCATCCGGCCGGTGCGCTTCCGGGGCACGGACGCGTTCCCCGCCAACCTCGTGTGGGCCGCGGGCCGCCTCGGCCAGGAGCCCTACGGGTGGCCGCGCCCCGACGGCTACCCGGAGGGGTCCACGACGTGGGCGTCGCCGTCGCGCATGCTCGGCGCCTGGAACCAGCACTACAGCCTGGCGGGGCGCTGGAACTCCGCCGACGGGCAGGCGTTCCCCGCTCCCGCGTCGGTGCTCCCGACCGCCTTCCCGCGCACGCTCGCCGAGATCGTCGACCACCAGTCGCTGCTGCTGGTGGGCCGGCCCGCCGACGCCACCACCCAGGCCGCGGTCGCGACCATGCTCAACCGCGCATCGGGGTCGGTCTACAAGACCGTGGCCGACGTGTCGGGCTGGCACCTCACGCTCATCCGCGGCACCGTGCTCAACACCCCGGAGGGGATGCTGCGATGACCGGCACCGACGACTGCGGGTGCGCCGACTACGGCCTCACCCGACGCTCGCTGCTCGCCTCCGGCGCGGCCCTCGGGCTCGGCGGGGTCGTCACGTCGATGGTCGGCGACGTCCTGACGTCGGCCGTCTACGGCGCCACGGGCGGGAACGTCCTCGTCGTGCTGTCGCTGCGCGGCGGGGCGGACGGCCTGTCGATGGTGGTGCCGCACGCGGAGGCGGCCTACCACGCCGCCCGCCCGACCACGGCGCTCAAGGCCACCGAGCTGCTGCACGCCGACGCCACGTTCGGCCTGCACCCGAAGTTCGCGCCGGTGTCGCGCTGGTGGCAGGCCGGCAGCCTCGCCGCGGTGCACGCCGTCGGGCTGCCCGCCCGCGCCGGCCGTCGCCACCGAGACGGTCGACGACCTCGGCCTGCCGTTCGCCGACGACGCTCGGCTCAGTGGCGCGCTGGGCAGCTTCCTGCAGACGACCTACGGCCGCCGTGGCGGCGTCGTCGGCTCCGCCGGCCTCGACGCGTACGCGCTGTCCCGACGCACCCGCAGCATCGCCGACGCCGCCCGCAGACCGCCCGCCAACGGTGCGCGCTACGCCTCCGGCGACACGGGCCGCGCCATGGCGCACGCCGCCGGCCTCGTCACGTCGGGCCTCGGCGTGCGCGCCATCGCCATCGACGCCGGCGGGTGGGACCACCACATCGGCCTGCGCTGGAACGTGGCCTCCCGCATCGAGGAGCTCGCCACGAACCTCGCCGCGTTCTTCACCGACCTCGGTCCGGCGGCCGACCGCGTCACGCTCGTGACGATGAGCGAGTTCGGACGTCGGCTGCGCGAGAACGGCGCCAACGGCGTCGACCACGGGTACGGCAGCTGCGTCCTGCTCATGGGCGCGGGCGTCAAGGGCGGTCGGGTGCACGCCCGGTGGCCGGGTCTCGGCACGGAGCAGCAGGTCGACGGCGACCTCGCCGTCACCACCGACTACCGCGACGTCGTGGCCGAGGTGCTGCGCTCGCGCTTCCCGGAGGTCGACGTCTCCGGCGTGTTCCCGGGGCTCGTGCAGCGTCCGCTCGGCGTCATGGCCTGAGCATGAAGCTGCCCCGCCGTTCTCGGGGGGTGAAACGGCGGGGCAGCGACTTCACTATAGGCACGCGTCCGGAGCGTCTCCACCGGAACGGCCAGAAATCTCCGGACGCAGGCTGAGATGTGGGTCACATCGACGATCGGGCGGGAGCTCAGGACGGGGATGACACAATCTCCGACATGAGCTCCGCGGCCGCGTCCCACTCCGCCCCTGGCGGTGGACGTCGGGGTCCGCGGCGCCGGTTCTCGGTCGTCGGGGCGATCGGCCTCGTCCTCGTGCTCGCCGGGCTGAGCGTGCTCGGCTACGTCGCCTGGCAGTACTGGGGCACCAACATCGTCTCCAAGCAGCAGCAGGCCCAGGTGCGCGAGGCGATCTCCGAGGACTGGAAGAACGGCACCGACGGCAAGAACATCGGTCTGCTGCGCGTGCCCCGCTTCGGCAAGGACTACGAGGTCCCCATCGTCAAGGGCTTCGACCCCGGCTCGCTCGCCAAGGGCGTCGGCTTCTACCCCAAGGGCGACCTGCCGGGCGAGCTCGGCAACTTCGCGATCGCCGGCCACCGGGTCACGCACGGCGAGCCGTTCCGCGACTTCCTCAAGCTGCGCAAGGGCGACAAGGTGTACGTCGAGACGCGCACGGCCGTCTTCACCTACGTCCTGCGCAACGCGGGCGACTCGATCACGGTCGACTTCACCGAGGGCTGGCCGCTGCAGCAGGTGCCCGACCCTGCGTTGCGCGGCGAGCCGCCCACCAAGAGCGTCCTCACCATGCTCACCTGCTCGGAGCTGTTCCACACCGACAACCGCAACGTCGTGGTCGGCGACCTCGTCCGCATCGTCGACAAGTCGGACCCGGAGCGAAAGATCCCACTCCCCAGCGCCTAGGAGCCCCTGCCCCGATGCACGACTACCAGCGCGCGTTCGTCGAGTTCGCGATCGGTCACGACGTCCTGCGCTTCGGCTCGTTCACGCTGAAGTCCGGCCGCACGTCGCCCTACTTCTTCAACGCGGGCGGCTTCGACACCGGCGCCCGGCTCGCCGGTCTCGGCCGCTTCTACGCCGCGGCGATCACCGAGCGCGCCCCCGCCTTCGACGTCCTGCTCGGCCCTGCGTACAAGGGCATCCCGATCGCGGCGGCCACCGCCGTGCAGCTCGCCGAGGCGCACGACCGCGACGTCCCCTGGAGCTTCAACCGCAAGGAGGCGAAGGACCATGGCGAGGGCGGTGTCGTGGTCGGCGCCCCGCTGCGCGGCCGGGTGCTGCTCGTCGACGACGTCATCACCTCGGGCAAGGCGATCCGCGAGGTCGTGCCGATCGTGGAGGACGCCGGCGCCGAGCTGGCCGGCATCGTCGTCGCCGTCGACCGTCAGGAGCGCGGCACGGGCGAGCTGTCGGCGGTCGACGAGGTGCGCCGCGACCTCGGCGTCCCGGTCGAGGCGATCGTGACCTTCGACCACGTCATCGAGTACCTCGAGGAGTCCGGCCGGCACGCCGAGCACCTGCAGGCGGCCCGGGCGTACCGCGACCAGTACGGCGCGTGAGCGAGCAGCACGAGCGCACCGACGAGGTCGGCGTCGGCCCCTGGGTCGGCCCCGTCCCCGACGACCCCCGCCTCGACCCCGCACTGCTCGCCGACGGCGACCGCCGCAACGTCGTCGACCGCTACCGCTACTGGACGGTCGATGCGATCGTCGCCGACCTCGACACCCGACGTCACCCGCTGCACGTGGCCGTCGAGAACTGGCAGCACGACTTCAACATCGGCTCCGTCGTGCGCACCGCGAACGCGTTCAACGTCGCGGCCGTCCACGTCGTCGGCCGGCGTCGGTGGAACCGCCGGGGCGCGATGGTCACCGACCGCTACCTCCACGTCGAGCACCACGCCGACGCCGCCGCCCTCGCCGCCTGGGCGGCGACGCGTGGTCTGCCGCTGCTCGGCGTCGACAACCTGCCCGGTGCGGTGCCGCTCGAGACGACCTCGCTGCCGCGCGCCTGCGTCCTGCTCTTCGGCCAGGAGGGCCCCGGGCTGAGCGACGCTGCCCGCGAGGCCTGCGCCACCACCCTCTCCATCGCCCAGTTCGGCTCGACCCGCTCCATCAACGCCGGAGCGGCCGCCGCCATCGCCATGCACGCCTGGATCCGACAGCACGCCGAGGAGTCGCCGTGACCGCCCCCACCGTCCCGTCCGTCCGTCTCGACGCCGTCGACCCCGACGACCCGCGCGCCCACGCCGCGCTCACGTCGTACCTGGGCGAGGTCGACGCCACCCTCGCGGACGGCTACGCGCCGGGGCCCGACGACCTCGACCCCTACCGCGCGCCGACGGGCGTCTTCCTGCTCGCCACGGCCGGAGGCGGGGCGCTCGACGGCGAGGTGCTCGGCTGCGGGGCGCTGCGCGACCTCGGCGATGGGTCGGCCGAGGTGAAGCGCATGTGGGTCGACGCGCGGGCGCGCGGCACCGGCCTGGGTCGTCGCCTGCTGGCCGCCCTCGAGGAGCATGCCCGCGGCCTCGGCTACCAGCGGGTGCGGCTCGACACCAACGACCAGCTCGTCGCCGCGCTCGCGCTGTACCGCTCCGCCGGGTACGCGGAGGTCGAGCGCTACAACGACAACCCGCACGCCCGCCACTGGTTCGAGAAGGCGTTCGAGACTGCGGACCCCGACGAGCGACCTTAGGCTCGAGCCATGAGTCGCGTCGTCGTCGTCGGGGGTGACGCGGCCGGGATGACCAGCGCGTCGGCCGTCCACCGCCTCCTCCCCGACGTGGAGGTCGTGGTCCTCGAGCGCGGCCACCACACCTCCTACTCCGCGTGCGGCGTGCCGTACTGGGTCGCCGGCGAGATCGACGGCCCGGACGGCCTCGTGGCCCGCTCGCCCGAGGAGCACCGCGAGCGGGGCATCGACGTGCGCCTCGGCAGCGAGGTGCTCGCCGTCGCCGTCGACGCCCACGAGGTGCGCTACCGCGACCTGGCGGGGGAGCACACGCTCGGCTACGACCGGCTCGTCGTCGCCACGGGGGCCGGTTCGATACGGCCGGACCTGCCCGGCGTCCACGCGCCCGGCGTCATGAGCGTCAAGGACCTCGTCGACGGCCAGCAGGTCATCGACCGCATCCACGCCGGCGCCCGACGCGCCGTCGTCGTCGGCAGCGGCTACATCGGCATCGAGATGGCCGAGGCCTGCCTGGCACGCGGACTCGACGTGACGGTCGTCGAGCGCGAGTCGACGCCGCTGCCCATCGTCGAGGACGAGATCGGCGAGGTCATCGCCGACGCCATGCGCGAGAAGGGTGCGCACATGGTCACCGAGGCCGCGGTCACCGGCTTCGACGTCGGCGACGACGGTGCCGTGACCGCCGTCCGCACCGACGAGGACACGTTCCCGGCCGACCTGGTGGTGGCGGCCTTCGGCGTCGTGCCCCGCAGCGAGCTGCTCGCCGACGTCGCCGACCTCGGCGTGAAGGACGGCATCGTCACCGACGACCAGCAGCGGGTGCTCGCGCCCGACGGCTCGCTCGTCGCCGACGTGTGGTCGGCGGGCGACTGCGTCGTCACCCACGACCGGCTCACGTCGACCCGGATCCACCTGCCGCTCGGCACGCACGCGAACAAGCAGGGCATGGTCGCGGGCGAGTCGGTCGCGGCGTCGCTCGGCGCCGCGTGGTCGGGGCGGGTCTTCCCGGGCGTCGTGCAGACCGCGATCACGAAGTTCTGCGACCTCGAGATCGCCCGCGCCGGCCTCGGTCGCGCGCAGGCCGACGACGCCGGGCTCGACACGGTGAGTGCCGACGTCGAGACGACGACCGTCGCCGGCTACTACCCCGGCGCGGAGCCGATGACCCTCTGGGGCCTCGCCGAGCGCGGCACCCGTCGGCTGCTCGGCGTGCAGCTCGTCGGTCGCGGGGGAGCGGTGCGCATCGACACCGCCGCCATGGCCCTGTGGTCGGGGATGACCGTCGACGAGCTGGTGATGACCGACCTGTCGTACGCGCCGCCGTTCTCGTCGGTGTGGAGCCAGGTGCAGGTCCTCGCCCGTGCGCTCGTGAAGCAGCTCGACCAGTAGGCTGGGCGCACCGCCGTCCGGCCGCCCTGCAAGGAGACTCCATGCCCGTCGCCACCCCCGAGACCTACGCCGCGATGCTCGACAAGGCCAAGAGCGAGTCGTTCGCCTTCCCGGCCATCAACGTGTCGTCGTCGCAGACGCTCAACGCCGCCCTCGCCGGCTTCGCCGAGGCCGAGTCCGACGGCATCATCCAGGTCTCCACCGGCGGCGCCGACTACTTCTCGGGCCCCACCGTCAAGAACATGGTGTCCGGCTCGCTCGGGTTCGCCGCGTTCGCGCACGAGGTCGCCAAGAAGTACCCGATCAACGTCGCCCTGCACACCGACCACTGCCCGAAGGACAAGCTCGACGGCTTCGTCCGCCCGCTCATCGAGGCCTCCACCGAGCGCGTCAAGGGAGGCGGCCTGCCGTACTTCCAGTCGCACATGTGGGACGGCTCGGCCGTGCCGCTCGAGGAGAACCTCGTCATCGCGCAGGAGCTGCTCGCGAAGGCCGCCGCCGCGCACATCATCCTCGAGGTCGAGATCGGCGTCGTCGGCGGCGAGGAGGACGGCGTCGAGGGCGGCATGGGCGAGCACCTCTACACGACCCCCGAGGACGCACTGGCCACGGTCGAGGCGCTCGGTCTGGGCGAGAAGGGCCGCTACCTGACCGCGCTCACGTTCGGCAACGTGCACGGCGTGTACAAGCCGGGCAACGTCAAGCTGCGCCCCGAGGTGCTGAAGGCCGCGCAGGAGGCCGTCGCCGCCAAGTACGGCAAGGAGGACGCGTTCGACTTCGTCTTCCACGGCGGCTCCGGCTCCCTGCCCGAGGAGATCTCCGCCGCCGTCGACTACGGCGTCGTCAAGATGAACGTCGACACCGACACCCAGTACGCGTTCACGCGCCCCGTCGTCGACCACATGCTCCGCAACTACGACGGCGTGCTCAAGGTCGACGGCGAGGTCGGCAACAAGAAGGCCTACGACCCCCGCGCCTGGGGCAAGGCCGCCGAGGCCGGCATGTCCGCCCGCGTCGTCGAGGCCTGCCAGAACCTCCGCTCCGCCGGCACCACCCTCTGACGCAGCGCGCCCGCCGCAGCCCCGACCTCGCCGAGGTCGGGGCTGCGGTGCGTCGGGGGTCGGTGGTGCTGGTGCGTTGCCTGCGGGGTCGTGACCTTGCTGGTGCGCTGCCTGCGGGGGTCTCGTCGTGCTGCTGCGCTGCCTGCGGGGGTCTCGTCGTGGTGGTGCGCTGCCTCGGCTTGCGCTGGGGGTGGTCTCCGCAAGGGCCTCGACCGGGCGGTTGGCGGCGGCGCTGGTCTGGGGTCTCGGGCCGTGGCCCGCGTGGGACGCAGGAATCTGCGTCCGTGCTTGGGACTCCGAGGCTTCTGCGTTGGCTACGGGATCCCGTCACCAACGCAGAAGCGTTGGACCTCGAACGCGTGAAGGAAGAAGCGTGGGTGCCCTTGGGGGTGGGGTGGGCAGCGCTTCTTCCTTCTCCTGGACCGGTCCACGAGAAGGGAGAAGTTCTGCCACGTCTAGCCCCGTCGGCGGTGGATTCTCCACCTGTACAGCGCTGAGAAGGTGGCAGATCCACCGCCGACGCCGATTCGGTGGCAGACCCACCGCTCGACCCTCGAGACGAACCCACAGCCCGGGACCCCGGACCAGCGCCGTCGCCAGCCGTCCGGTCGAGGCCCTTTCGGAGCGCAGGACGAGTCGAAGCCGCGCCAGCGCAGCCGCAGGTCGACGAGAAGCTGCGCCAGCGCAGCCGCAGGTCGACGAGAAGCCGCGCCGACGCAGCCCCACCGAGCGAGAAGCCGCACCACTGCAGCCGCAGGTCGACGATGAGCCGCACCACCGCACCCACCCGACCGAGGAGCCGCGCCGACGCAGTCGCCAGGCATCATCGAGGGGTGGACGAGGCGTACGTCGAGCAGGTGCTGCGGCTGGTGGAGCGGATCCCGGCCGGACGGGTGCTGCCGTACGGGCGGGTGGCGGAGGTGGTCGCCGGCGGGTACGGCCCGCGCTACGTCGGGCGCATCATGTCGCTGTACGGGCACGCCGTGTGCTGGTGGCGGGTGCCGCGCGCCGACGGGACGCTGCCGGCGCCGCTGATGATGGAGGCGCAGCAGCGGTGGGCGCAGGAGGGCACGCCGGTGCGCAACGGTCGGGTGCACGTCGCCGAGGCGCTGTGGGGCGAGGCGGGGGCGTCCTGAGCCTGTCGGTGGCCTCTGCTGGGATGGTCACGTGACCGTCGAGTACCGCATCCAGCCTCCCGAGCCCGCGACGGCGGCGCGGCGGGTGGTGCTCGACCCGAGCCAGCAGGCCGTGCTCGACCACGTCGCCACCGTCGGCGGGCCGCTCCAGGTGCTGGCGGGGCCGGGCACCGGCAAGACGACGACGCTGGTGGAGCTGGTGGCGCAGCGCGTGGAGTCCGGCGCGGTCGCGGCCGACGAGGTCCTCGTCCTCACGTTCAGCCGGGCCGCGGCGCAGGAGGTCAGGGCGCGCATCGCCCGACGGCTGGGTCGCACGGTGGCCACCACGCCGGCCATGACCTTCCACTCCTTCTGCTACGCGCTCGTGCGCGCCGAGCAGGGCACCACCGACTTCCGCAGCCCCGTCTCGTTGCTGAGCGCGCCCGAGCAGGACGCGGTGCTCGCCGACCTCCTCGCCGGCACCGACCCGCAGGAGTGGCCCGAGGCGCTGCGGCCCGCGCTGCGCACGCGCGGCCTGACGGCGGAGCTGCAGCGTCTGCTGGGTGCCGCCCGCGCGCAAGGTCTCGACAGCGTCGACCTCCTCGCCGTCGGCCAGCAGACCGGTCGCGCCGACTGGCAGGCCGCCGCCCGCTTCTTCGACGACGTCACCTCCGTGGCCGCGTTCACCAACACGATCGACCACACCGACCTCGTGTTCCAGGCGGTCACGCTCCTGGACGACCCCGAGTGCCGGCGCCGCTGGCGCGACCGGCTCCGGCTCGTCGTCGTCGACGAGTTCCAGGACACCGACCCGCTGCAGGTCGCGCTGCTGCAGGCCCTGGCCGGCGACGGTCGCGACCTCGTCGTGGTCGGCGACCCCTACCAGTCCATCTACGGGTTCCGCGGCGCCGACGTCACCGGCATCCTGCGCTTCACCGAGCAGTTCGCCACGCCGCTCGGCGAGCCCGCCGTGCTCACCCTCGCCCGCACCAACCGCTACGGCGCCGCCATCGCGGCGGCGGTCCGCTCGGTCGTCGAGAACCGCGGAGCGGTCCCGGGTCCCGACGGGGAGCGCCTCGCCGCGCTACGCTCGCCGGCCACCGATCCCGAGCGGTCGGGCAGCGTCGAGGTGCGCACGTTCTCCTCCGCCACCGCCGAGGCCGAGCACGTGGCGCTCCTGCTGCGCGAAGCCCACCTGGTGGCCGACCGACCCGTCCCCTGGGACCGCATGGCGGTGCTCGTCCGCTCCTCGGCCCACCTCGACCGGCTCCACCGGGCGCTGTCCGCCGCGGGCGTGCCCGTCCAGGTCGCGGGTGACGAGCTGCCCCTCGCCGTCGAGCCCGCCGTGCGCACCCTGCTCGCCGCGCTGCACGCCGCGCAGACCCTGCACGCGGGCGAGCCGCTCGACCCCGAGGCGGCCACGTCGCTGCTCACCGGCCCGCTGGGCGCGATGGACGCGGCCGGACTACGACGCCTCGGCCGCGTGCTGCGTCGCGACGACGCGGCCGAGCACGGCCGGCCTCGACCCTCACGTCTCCTCCTCGCCGAGGTGCTCGCCGACCCGCCCCGGCTCGCCACGCTCGCCGCCGACGGTCCCGAGGGCCTCGCCGTCCAGCAGGCACGACGTGTCTCGGGGC
>NZ_LUNF01000017.1:0-16675 GCF_001626145.1 Aeromicrobium sp. REDSEA-S32_B7 | reverse complement strand
CGCGCCACGTGTTCGACCGCCCGGAGTAGGTCTCGTCGCAGGCCCTCAGCCCGTGCGCGCCTCGGCCTCGGCGAGGTCGCGCAGGGTGAGGAGCTGGCGACGGGCCATCGGCAGGTCGCCGAGGCACAGCAGGTCGGTGAGGGGCCGCGCGCCGCGCGAGACGAGCTTGAGGAGCAGGCGGGTGCGCCCGTCGGGCAGCGGCTCGACGCGGTAGCTCATGAGCGACGGGCCGATCCGCGCGGTCAGCTCTCGACCCGGCTCGACGGCGACGACGGTGCCGACGTCGCGGCCCATGGCGTGCATGAAGTGGTCACCGGCGACCGGTTCGGGCACCTCGGATCGGACGCGGGGCGAGCGCCGGCCGAGGTTGTCGACCCAGTCGTAGGAGTAGGGCGCGAGCCTCAGCTGACGCACCCAGGCCCAGACGACGTCGAGCGGGGCGTCGACGGTGACCCCCCTCCACGCCTGCATCGGTGCCGCTGGCAGCACGGCGTCGCAGCCGAAGGCGAGGCGCGTCTCGGCATCGGTGACGCCCCAGCGCTCACCCAGCACCGGCGCGCCCCGGACCAACCCGTCTCGGACGCGCTCAGCGTCCGGCGTAGTTGGGCGCCTCGACCGTCATCTGGATGTCGTGCGGGTGGCTCTCCTTCAGGCCCGCCGACGTGATCCGCACGAAGCGGCCGAGCTCCTGCAGCTCGGGGATCGTGCGCGAGCCGACGTAGAACATCGACTGGTGCAGGCCGCCGACGAGCTGGTGCGCGACGGCACCGAGCGGGCCGCGGTAGGCCACCTGGCCCTCGATGCCCTCGGGGACGATCTTGTCGTCGCTGACGACGTCGGCCTGGAAGTAGCGGTCCTTGGAGTAGGACTTCTTGCCGCGCGAGGCCATGGCGCCGATCGAGCCCATGCCCCGGTAGGTCTTGTACTGCTTGCCGTTCATGAAGATGAGGTCGCCGGGGCTCTCCTCGCAGCCGGCGAGCAGCGAGCCGACCATGACGGTGTCGGCACCGGCCACGAGGGCCTTGGCGATGTCGCCGGAGTACTGCAGGCCGCCGTCGGCGATGACGGGGATGCCGGCGGGCTTCGCGGCGAGCGAGGCCTCGTAGACGGCGGAGACCTGCGGGACGCCGACGCCGGCGACGACGCGGGTGGTGCAGATGGAGCCCGGTCCGACGCCGACCTTGACCGCGTCGACACCGGCGTCGACGAGCGCCTGCGACCCGGCGCGCGTGGCGACGTTGCCGCCGACGACCTGGATGTCGGCGAAGTTCTTGTCGGCCTTGATGCGGCGGATCATGTCGAGCAGGAGGCGTGCGTGCCCGTGGGCGGTGTCGACGACGAGCACGTCGACACCGGCCTCACGGAGGGCGTTGGCGCGGTCCCACGAGTCGCCGAAGAAGCCGACGGCGGCGCCGACGAGCAGGCGGCCCTCGCCGTCCTTGCTGGCGAGCGGGAACTGCTCGGACTTCACGAAGTCCTTGACGGTGATGAGCCCGGCGAGGCGTCCCTCGTCGTCGACGATCGGGAGCCGCTCGCGCTTGTGCTGGCGCAGCAGGGCGGAGGCGTCCTCGCGGCTGATGCCGACCGGGCCGGTGACGAGCGGCATGGGCGTCATGACGTCGCCGACGAGCGTGCTGGCCCACTCCGCGACGGGCGTGAAGCGCAGGTCGCGGTTGGTGATGATGCCGATGAGCCGGTCGTCGGGGTCGACGACGGGCAGGCCGGAGACGCGGTACTCGCCGCAGAGCCCGTCGAGCTCCTCGAGGGTGGCCTTCGGGCCGATGGTGACCGGGTTGGGGATGATGCCGGTCTGGGTGCGCTTCACCAGGTCGACCTGGTAGCTCTGGTCCTCGATCGAGAGGTTGCGGTGCAGGATGCCGATGCCGCCCTCGCGGGCCATGGCGATGGCCATGCGCGACTCCGTGACGGTGTCCATCGCGCTCGACAGCAGCGGGATGCGCAGCGTCAGGTCGCGCGTGAGGCGTGCGGTGGTGTCGACCTCGCTGGGCACGACGTCGGTCTCGCCCGGCAGCAGCAGGACGTCGTCGTACGTGAGACCGAGACTGGCGAACTTGTCGGGGATGCCCTGCTCCATGCACCTATCCTACGACCGCCCGCCAGGGGTCCCGACCGCGTGGAGGGTGACGTCCGACGCTCGCCCCTGCCCGACGCCCCACCCCACCGCTGAGCGGCTGACGGGCCCACCCCGACGCTGGCAGGATGGCCAGGTCCGGACCACCGGGGACCGTCGGGAGGACCCATGAGCACGAGCACCGCACCCTCGCGCCTGCGCCTGCTGCCGATGCGGCCGCGCGACCCGGACGAGGACGGGCGCGTCGCCAGCACGCTCGAGCTGTTCTTCGACCTCGTGTTCGTCGTCGCCGTGAGCGTGGCCTCGGTGCAGCTGCACCACCAGCTCACCGAGGACCACGTGGTCGACGGCCTCGTCTCCTACGCGATGGTGTTCTTCGCCATCTGGTGGGCCTGGATGAACTTCACCTGGTTCGCCACGTCCTTCGCGGTCGACGACTGGCTCTACCGGGTGCTCACGTTCGTGCAGATGGCCGGCGTGCTCGTGCTGGCCGCGGGCGTCCAGCCGGTCTTCGAGGACGACGACCTGCGCCTGGTCATCGTCGGGTACGTCATCATGCGCGTCGCGATGGTCGCCCAGTGGCTGCGTGCCGCGCGCGCCGACGAGACCACGCGCCGCACGTGCCTGACCTATGCCGCGGGCATCTCCCTGGTGCAGGTGCTCTGGATCGCGGTGCTGGTGCTGCCGGGTGCCGCGGTGCCGGTCGCGTTCGTGGTGCTGCTGCTCGCCGAGCTGGCCGTGCCGGTGGTGGCCGAACGGCGGGAGACGACGCCGTGGCACCCGCACCACGTGACGGAGCGCTACGGGCTCTTCACCCTGATCCTGCTCGGCGAGAGCCTGCTCGGGTCGGCGAACGCCGTGCTCGAGGCCCTGCACGACGACACCGCGCTCGTCCCGCTGCTGTCGGTGGCGCTGCTCGCCTTCGTGACCACCGCGGCGCTCTGGTGGATCTACTTCTGGCCGCCGCACCACCGGGCGATCACGTCGCTCGCGAGCTCGCTGCGCTACGGCTACGTCCACTACGTCGTGTTCGCCGCGGCGGGCGCGCTCTCGGCGGGCATCGAGGTCGAGATCGACGTGCTCACCGACCACTCCGAGCTCACCGACGTCGCGGCGGCGTTCACGGTGACCGTCCCCGTCGCCCTCTTCGTGCTCGGGATCTGGTGGATCACGCTGCGCGACAACGCCGACGCCGTCGTCAACACCGTCGTCCCGGTCGGGGCGCTGCTGGTGCTGCTCGACCCGGTGCTGCCGATCCCGTTCGCGCTGACCTCGGTGGTGCTGGCGCTCGTGGTCGCCGTGCTGGTGGTCCGGTCGCCGACGACGTCCGCGCACGGTTGACGGGCGGAGACCTCTACAGGCCGACCTTGCCCTCGGCCCAGTAGGGCTGCGTGCGGACGGCCCGGCGGTCCAGGCCCACGACGTCGCGCAGCAGGGTCCGCTGGCGTTGGATCGCCGGCCCGTTGCCGGCCAGGTAGGCGACGGGGGCGTCCAGCAGACGCAGCGCCTCGACGTTCGCGCGCAGCCAGGCGTCGACCACGGCGCCCGGGACCTCGAGGGCGGGCAGGACGGTGGCGTCGGGCAGGAGCGCCTGCGTGGCGGCGACGTCGGGTCCGGGCACCTCCAGCACGGTCAGCAGCTCGCGACCCTCGCGCGCCGCGCGGTCGGCCATGCACAGCGCGAGGCTGATGACGGTCGCGTCACCGAGCAGCACGACGGGCCGGTCCCCGCCGAGCGCCCAGGTGAACGCCCGCGCCGACGACCACCGGCACACCTTGACCGCGTCGCCCGGCACCCACCGCTCGAGGAGGTCGTGGCCGGGAGTCGGGCCCGGGTGGTCGTGACGCTGGACGACGATCGTCAGGGCGTCGTCGACGACGCGGGCCGGGGTGTAGTGCCGGAACGCGTTGCGAGCCACCCGGAACGCGGTGACGTCGCACGGCTCGATCGTCGCGCCGTGGAAGTCGGTGCTGGCGAGGACGAGCCGGCGCAGCCCGGGCGAGAGCAGGTCGTTGGCACGCACCACGGCGTCGTGGGCCTGTGACTCGACGTAGCTCGCGAGCAGGGTCGGGGTGCGGGCCATGGGATCAGCTCCTCGCCAGGGATCGCAGGTCGTCGGCGTAGGCGTCGAGCACGTCGGCGTAGCCGCGCGCGCTCGGCGCCACCTCGAACCTCCACGGCAGGTAGGCGTCGTCGCGCGCCGCCGTGGTCCGGCCCCAGATGGGCTGGTCCTGCAGCCGCTCCAGGTGCTGGCGACCGCCGCGGGTGTCCCACAGCGCGACGTCGACGTCGTAGGTGTCGGCGTTCTCCCAGCTCAGGGCGTCCCAGTAGACGCCCTCGTCGAGGTCTCGCTCGTCGGGCACCACGACGTCGAGGCCGACCTCCTCGCGCAGGTACCGCAGGTCGCCGTAGGCCGCGGGGTTCGCAACGTAGAGCAGGTCGGGCGTCGTCGACGTCGCGACGAGGGTGGGGTCGCCCGCCGCTCGTGCGGCGGCGCGGAGCCGGTCGCTCGCCGCGACCAGTGCGGCGTGGTCGTCCTCGAAGCCGGCCGGGTCGGCCCCGAGGGCCGTCCCGAGCCGCGCGGCGTTGTCGACGATCCCCTCGACCGTCTCGCCCTCGTAGGTCACGGCGGCGATCGGGTAGGCCTTCTCGACGCGTGCCCGGGTGTCGGGATCGATGAACGAGAGCGCGTCGCCGACGTAGTGGGTCGTCACGACGAGGTCGGGGCGCGCGGTCGCCAGCGCCTCGACGTCGAGCGTCCCCGACTCCTCGGCACCGGTCACGTCGGGGACGGAGGAGAGGTCGAGGTCGGGCGACTGCAGCCCGAGGTCGGGGTCCGGGTTGTCGGGCTTGCCGAAGACCGCGACCACCCGGTCGCCGAGGCCCATGTCGGCGAGGGCGGCGGCGACGTCCTTGCTGGCCGCGATGCGCCGCGGCACCGCGTCGAGCGAGATCCTCGTGCCGAGGTCGTCCGTGAACGTCCAGGCGTCCGGGGCCTCGCCGCCTGGACCGGCGCCGCACCCGGCGACGACCAGCACGGCTGCCGCAAGGGACGCGACATGGCGCAGCGCGTTCACGACCCCAGCTTCTGCAGGTCGCCGGCGAACAGCTCGAGCATCGTCGCGTAGCCCTGCGCGCTCGGCGCGACCTCGAACCGCCAGGGCAGGTAGGCCCCGTCCTGCGCCGCCCGGACCTTGTTCCACACCGGCTGCTGCTCGAGGGCCTCGAGGTTCTTGTCGCCCCCACGGGTGTCCCACAGGGCGACGTCGGCGTCGTAGGCGTCCGCCTGCTCCCAGCTGACGGAGTCCCAGTAGTCGCCTTCGTCGAGGTCCTTTTCCGCCGGACGCACCACGTCGAGGCCGATCTCGTCGGACAGGTAGGTCAGGTCCGCGTACGCGGGCGGGTTGGCGACGTAGAGCAGCTCCGGTGTCGTCGACGTGGCGATGATCGTCGGGTCACCCGCCGTGCTCGCGGCGCTGCGGACGAGGTCGCCGGCCTTCGCCAGGGCGGCGTGGCCCGCCTCGAAGTCGGCCTCGTCGGCACCGAGGGCGAGGGCGAGGCGCTCGCTGTTCTCGATCACCCCGTCGACGGTCTCCTTCTCGAGGTTGATCGCGGCGAGGTCGTAGGTGCCGCCCAGCCGCTTCGCGACGTCGGGCGAGAGGTACCAGTAGTCGCCGGAGCCGTAGGTGGTGGTCACGATCAGGTCGGGCTCGAGAGCGGCCAGCTCCTCGAGCTCGACCGCACCGTACTCGCCGCCCGTGACGTCGGGCAGCGTGCTGACGTCGAGCTCGGGCGACTGCAGCCCGAGGTCGGGGTCGGGGTTCGTCGGCTCGCCGAAGACGCCGACGACACGGTCGCCGAGCCCCATGTCGGCGAGCGCGGCAGCGACACCCTTGTAGGCGACGATCCGCTCGGGCACCGCGTCGAGGCTGATCCTCGTGCCCATGTCGTCCGTGAAGGACCAGCCCTCCTCGGACCCGTCGGACGAGCCGCCGCTGCAGGCCGTCGCCAGGAGCAGCGCGACGGCCGTCAGCGCGGCCTGCAGCGGGCGTCTCATCGGGTGTACTTCTCCAGGCCGTCGGCGAAGCGGTCGAAGACGTCGGCGTAGGCCTGGGCCGACGGCGGCGCCACGGACGTCCATGGGATGTAGGCGTCGTTCTTGGCGGCCGTGGTCTTGCCCCAGACCGGCTCCTTCTTCAGCGCGGCGAGGCCGGCGCTGCCGATGCGGTCGTCCCAGTAGGCGATGTCCGCGTCATACGTGTCGGCCTTCTCCCAGCTCAGGGACTCGAAGTAGCCACCCTCGTCGGGATTCTTCGGCGTCACGATGTCCAGGCCGATCTCGTCGCGGTAGTACTTGAGGTCGGGGCTGACGTCGGGGTTGGAGACGTAGAACAGGTCCGGGGAGTAGGACACGGCCAGGATGGACGGCTTCGCCCCCTCGGCCACGTCGGTCAGGCGCTGCTTGGCGGCGTCGAAGGCCTCCTGGCCCTTCTCGCCGGCGTCGTCGGACGCGCCGAGGGCCTTCGCGGCCTTCTCGGTCGACTCGATGATCTGCGGCAGCGTCTTGCCGTCGAAGCTGATGACGAGCGTCTGGTACTGCTTGTCGAGCTTGGTCTGCGCGTCCTTGTTGATGTACCAGAGGTCGGGCTCGACGTAGGAGCTGGTGACGATGAGGTCGGGCTTGAGGCCGGCCATCTTCTCGAGGTCGATGTCGCCGTACTCGCCCTCGCCGGTCACGTCCTCGACGGAGTCGACGTCGAGGCCGGCGGCCTGGCTGTCGACGTCGCCGTCGGCGTTCTTCACCGGGCCGAAGACGCCGACGATCTTGTCGCCGAGGCCGAGGTCGGTGAGGGCCGCGGCGACCGACGACTGCGCGACGATCCGCTCGGGCGCCTTGCCGAGCTCGAGCTTGGTGCCGAGGTCGTCGGTGTAGGTCCAGGCCTGGTCGGAGGAGGCGTCGTCGGAGGACGAGCCGCAGGCGGCGAGGGGGAGGGCGAGGGCCACGGCGACGGCTGCGGCGAGGCGTCGGGGCGTGAACGTGCGTCGGATCATGGAGGGGAGCCTAACCTAGGTCAGCCTTACCTGAGCAAGGGATGTCCCAGGCGACCGACGTGAGGTGGACCACCCGTGAGGTCGGGGTGTCGGCCGCCGGACGGTCGATGCTCGACAGCGGTCCCCATCGGGCGCACGATGGGGACGTGGACCGCAGCAGCGTCGTCGTCTCGCGCGAGGTCACCGCCTCGCCCTCGGTGGTGTTCGGCCTGCTCGCCGACCCGCGGCGCCACCCCGAGATCGACGGCTCGGACATGGTGCGCGCCGACGACGGCGCCTCCCCCGTCACCGCCGTCGGACAGGTGTTCCGGATGCACGTCCACCACCCGCGCGCCGGCGACTACCGCACCGACAACCTCGTCACACGTTTCCTGCGCGACGTCGAGGTGGCCTGGCGCACCGGACCGGTCGACGGCACCCCGCCGGGCTGGGAGTGGCGGTGGCGCGTCGACGCGACGGCCGCGGGAAGCCTGGTGTCGCTCACCTACGACTGGTCCGACGTCGACGACCCCGAGATCCACCGCAGGGTCGGGGGCTTCCCCGCCGTCCCCGTGACCGCGCTCGAGCGGACGCTCGAGCGTCTCGAGGCGGTCGTCGCATGACCCTCCACCGGCGCTCCAGGCCCGAAGGGATCAGCGTCGGCCAGCCGCGAGGAGCTCCTCGACCGTCACCAGCTTGACCCGCGGGCGTCCGGACGCGCGGCCGGCGTCGACCTCGTGGCGCTCGATGGCGCGCACCCCCGGGGCCTGGACGAGGTCGGGCTGACGCTTGCGCAGGAGCCGGGCGAACGCGCGTCCCGACCGGGCAGGGCGGGGCAGTCGGTGCTCCGCGGCGTCGGCCAGCAGGGTCGTGACGGTCTCTCCGGCGCAGATGCGGTTCGCGCCGATGCCGCCCGTCGACCCGCGCTTCGCCCAGCCGACCACGTAGGCGCCGGGGACGGCCTCGCCCGTGGCCGGGTCGACGACGCGTCCGTCGGCGTTCGGGATGATGCCGCGCTCGGCGTCGAACGGCAGGCCCGGCACGGGGCGGCCGCGGCGCCCGATGGAGCTGACGAGCAGGCGGGTGGGCGCCTCGACCTCGCCGTCGGGTCCGGACACGGTCACCGACGCGAGGGTCGCGTCGCCGTGCGCGGCGACGACGCGTCGACCGAAGGCGAGCACGAGCCGGCGACCGGGGCCCGGCTCGCTCGACCAGTCACTGCGCACCCGGCGACGGTCGGCGAGCAGCGCCGCCTTCGATCCGGGCGCAGCAGCGTCGAGCGTGGCGACGGTGGCGGCGTCGTCCTCGACGACGAGCTCGATGCCGTCGGGCAGGGTGAGCAGCTCCGGACGCGTGAACGCCGACTCCTCCGGTCCACGGCGGCCGAGGAGGACGACCTCGCGCACGTCGCCGCGCCGGATGGCCTCGAGGGCGTGGTCGGCGATCTCCGTGCCGGCGAGCCGCTCGGGGTCGCTCAGCAGGATGCGGGCGATGTCGAGCGCAACGTTGCCGTTGCCGACGACGAACACGCGCGCGCCGTCGACGCGGATCGCGTCGCCGGGGACCTCGGGGTCGCCGTTGTACCAGGAGACGGTCTCGGTGGAGCCGTGCACGCCGTCGAGGTCCTCGCCCTCGATGCCGAGCCGACGGTCCTCGGGCGCGCCGATCCCGTAGACGACGGCGTCGTGGTGCTCGAGCAGCTCGGCGTGGCTGACGTGGCGGCCGACCTCGACGTTCATGAACAGCGAGGTGCGCGGGTGCTCGTACGTCCAGGAGAACGTGTCGCCGACCCGCTTGGTCTCGCCGTGGTCGGGGGCCACGCCCGCGCGGAGCAGACCGCCGGGCACCGGCAGACGGTCGACGAAGGAGACGTCGGCGTCGGTCGCGGCGAGCAGCTCGCGGGCGGCGTAGGTGGCTGCCGGACCTGTGCCGACGACCGCCACGCGCAGGCCGGTGGGGACGCCGGGGCGCACCCGGGCGTGCGTCTGCTCCTTCGCGACCGCTCGGTCGGGGCGCTCGGCGTAGTAGGCGGCGTTGAGCTCGGCGAAGACCTCCTCGCCTCCGCGGAGGATCTCGATCGGCTTGATGGCCGAGGCGGGGCAGGCGTCGGCGCACGCGCCGCAGTCGATGCAGGCGCGCGCGTCGACGTAGAGGATGTCCGTGTGGCCGAAGTCGGGCTCGCCCGGGGTCGGGTGGATGCAGTCGACGGGGCAGACCTCGACGCAGGACGCGTCGGAGCAGCAGCTCTGGGTGATCGCGAAGGGCATGGGCGGATCAGAGCATGTGGACGCGGCGGTAGAGCCGCTTGGCCGCAGGCGTCAGCAGGCCCGCCTCGGACAGGAAGTCCATGAGGTGGACGCACGACAGGCGCATGAGCGCATGGTGGTGCTCGTTGTTCTTGGCCGCCGCGACGGCCTCCTTCACGTCGAGACCGGCCTCGGCGTACACGTCGGGCTGCACCAGGCTCTTGACGATGAAGTAGCCGACGCTGGCGATCTGCAGCGCGCTGGCCTTGCGCCGCACCTCGGAGATGCCGCGCATCGCCTCGATGGTCTCGTGACGCGCGAACTTCATGTGGCGCGACTCCTCGACCACGTGGATCTTGCAGATCGTCTTGACCTGCGGGGCGACCGACGCACCGCGCATCCAGTCGCGCTGCATGACGTCGAGGACCTCCTCGGCGACGAGGATGGAGGTGTAGGCCACCTCGTTGCGCGCGGTCAGCTTGAGCAGCTTGGCCGCCTGGTGCAGACGCGGGTGCGGCAGGTAGGAGCGGCCGGCGATCAGCTGCGCACCCTTGGCGAACATGATCGAGTGGCGGCACTCGTCGGCGATCTCGGTCAGCGCGAACTGGAACTCGCTGCTCGCGTAGTCCTTGTCGTAGATGTCGACGAGGAGCATCTGCTGGAGCAGCATCTCGAACCAGATGCCGATGCTCGCGACGCTGGCGGCCTCGTGACGCGTGAGGGTCGCGCGCTGCTCCGGGCTCATGCGCTCCCAGATGTCGGTGCCGTACAGCGTGCACCACTCCGGGTTCACGCCGTCGTGCAGCGGGTCGAGCGGGGCGTCCCAGTCGACCTCCTTCTCGGGGTCGTACGAGAGCTGGGCCGACGAGGAGAGCAGACGCTCGAGCACACCGTCGCGCTCGACCTCGGCGCGGAAGGCGGCGGCGTCCTGCTCCGGGCTGGGTGCGGTGATCGTCATGGTGGGACTCCTCGACTCGACAGCGATGATGTGACATCGGGAGTGTCACATCCGTACCCACGGTATGCCCGGGGTGGCGGAAGCGCAAGAGACACACGTCACCCGCCGTTCGTCCCCGCGCCTCGTCGAGGATTCCCAGGTGGACCTGGGAATCCGCGATCAGCACGGAGAGCTTTCCGTGCGCCGCTGAGATGTCCGTGCCTCGCGGGAGATTCCCAGGTCGACCTGGGAATCTGCGGACTGCGGGTCAGCGCTGGGCGTCGAGGAAGGTGCGGGCGAGCGGGGCGGGGGCGCGGGCGAGCCAGGCGTCCTCGACGGCCGCCGCGAGCCGTGCGGGGTCGACGACGTCGAGCTCGACGAGGTAGCCGGGGTGGTGGGTTAGGTGCTCGATGGTGAACAGGCCGGGCGCGCCCTCGCCGAGGATGGCGTCGCGCTCGGCGAGGTCCTCGGTGCGCAGGCCGACGATGTCGCCCTGGGGCACGCGAGCGTCGCCGAGGCGTCGCAGGTCGGCCTGCGTGAAGGGCCGCACCCAGCAGAACACCGCCTTGTCCACGAACCAGGCGCGGTTGCGGAACGTGGTGCCCTCGCTCACCGACGGCAGGGCGGTGCACAGACGCTCGACGTCGGCGAGGGTGGGCACGGGTCCAGCGTCGTGCGGGGCGGTCGGCCCGTCAACCCTCGCCGAGCCTCGTCGACCCCTCTCCCCCACCCCAGGACGCGACGAGGCCCGCCGTCCCGGGGGGACGACGGGCCTCGGTCGTGGTGCGGCTGACTCAATGGCTGTGCCCGGCGTGGGCGTCACCCTCGTCGTCGGCGGGCTTGTCGGCCACGAGCGTCTCGGTCGTGAGCAGCATGGCGGTGATCGACGCGGCGTTGGCCAGCGCGGAGCGCGTGACCTTGACCGGGTCGAGGATGCCCTGCGCGAGCAGGTCGCCGTACTCGCCGGTGGCGGCGTTGTAGCCCTCGCCGCTCTCGCGGACCTTGGACACGACGACCTCGCCGGAGACGCCGCCGTTGCGGGCGATCCACTCCAGCGGGGCGTCGGCGCCGATGCGCACGATGCGCACGCCGACACCCTCGTCGCCGGTGAGGCCGAGGTCGTCGTCGAGCACGGACACGGCGTGGACGAGGGCGGAGCCGCCGCCGGCGACGATGCCCTCCTCGATGGCCGCGCGGGTCGCCGAGACGGCGTCCTCGATGCGGTGCTTCTTCTCCTTCAGCTCCACCTCGGTGGCGGCGCCGACCTGGATGACGCACACGCCGCCGGCCAGCTTCGCGAGCCGCTCCTGCAGCTTCTCGCGGTCCCAGTCGGAGTCGGTGAGCTCGATCTCGGCCTTGATCTGGTTGACGCGGCCCTCGACCTCGGCAGCGTCGCCGCCGCCGTCGATGATCGTCGTGTCGTCCTTGGTGACGACCACGCGTCGGGCGGTGCCGAGCACCTCGAGGCCGACCTGGTCGAGCTTGAGGCCGACGTCGGGGGTGACGACGGTCGCGCCGGTGAGGGTCGCGATGTCCTGGAGCATCGCCTTGCGGCGGTCGCCGAACGCGGGCGCCTTGACGGCGACCGAGGTGAACGTGCCGCGGATCTTGTTGACGACCAGGGTCGAGAGCGCCTCGCCCTCGACGTCCTCGGCGATGATGAACAGGCTCTTGTTGGCCGCGATGACCTTCTCCAGCAGCGGGAGCAGCTCGGCGACCGAGCTGATCTTGCCCTGGTTGACGAGCACGTAGGGGTCGTCGAGGACGGACTCCATGCGCTCGGTGTCGGTGACCATGTAGGGCGACAGGTAGCCCTTGTCGAACTGCATGCCCTCGGTGAAGTCGAGCTGCGTGCCGAGGGAGTTGGACTCCTCGACGGTGATGACGCCGTCCTTGCCGACCTTGTCGAACGCCTCGGCGATGAGCTCGCCGATGTGCGCGTCGCGCGAGGAGACGGTGGCGACGTCGGTCATGTCCTTGATGTCGTCGACGTCGCGGGCGACCTCGTGCAGGCGCTCGGAGACGGCCTTGACGGCGGCCTCGATGCCCTTCTTGAGGCCGACCGGGTTGGCGCCGGCGGCGACGGCGCGCAGGCCCTCGTGGACCATCGCCTGGGCGAGCACGGTGGCCGTGGTGGTGCCGTCACCGGCGACGTCGTTCGTCTTGGTGGCGACCTCCTTGGCGAGCTGGGCGCCGAGGTTCTCGAACGGGTCGTCGAGCTCGACCTCACGGGCGACGGTGACGCCGTCGTTCGTGATGGTGGGGGCGCCCCACTTCTTGTCGAGCACGACGTAGCGGCCCTTGGGGCCGAGGGTGACCTTGACGGTGTTCGCGAGGGCGTCGACGCCGCGCTCGAGCGCGCGGCGTGCGTCCTCGTCGAACTCGAGGATCTTGGGCATGATGATGCCTTCCTACGAAACGACTGAATGGTGGTGTCCGGCGGGAGCCGGAGGTGGCGCGTCAGCACGGTCCTGACGCGCATGGGGCCCGACCGGCAAGGCGCGTGAGCGACGGCGACCCGTTCTTGGTCGTCGAGCGAGCAGCAACGCCGCCGGTCGGGAGCCCAGGTGCGTCAGGAGACGACGGCGAGGACGTCGCGGGCGGAGAGGATGAGGAACTCCTCGCCCGAGTACTTGACCTCGGTTCCCCCGTACTTGCTGAAGATGACCTTGTCGCCGACGTTGACGTCGAGCGGGACGCGGTTGCCGGAGTCGTCGATGCGGCCGGGGCCGACCGCGACGACCTCGCCCTCCTGGGGCTTCTCCTTGGCGGTGTCCGGGATGACGAGCCCGGAGGCGGTGGTCTGCTCGGCCTCGACGGCCTTGATGACGAGACGATCCTCGAGCGGCTTGATGGTGACCGACACTGGTCGACCTCCCCTTCAACGATGTGGTGAGTGACGGATGTACGTGATGGGTGTGCACGCCGTCGCGGGGGCCGTGCACGGGTTGGCAGTCTCAGGGTTCGAGTGCCAGTTCAGAATCTAGCACTCACCCCTCTCGAGTGCTAAGGGGTGTTCGCGGGCGGCGGACACGCGTCGTCGAGCCCGGCGGGGGTGCCGGGCCGTGGGCGGCGGGATGCCCCGCCTGCCACGATGGCGTCGTGGACCTGGTGACGTTCGAGCGGCTGCAGACCGACGAGGGTCGGGCGCTGGTGGCGGAGGTGCACGAGGGCGCGGGCCGGGAGTCCGATCTCGCGCTCGGCACGCGGCTGCGCAAGGTGCACGACGTGGAGCTGGTGGCGGCGGCGGTGACGCAGAACCACCTGCGGGGGCTGGCGCGGGCCAAGCTGGGCGACGACGCGGCCGCCATGTTCTTCACGCACGACGCGCTGCAGCAGGCGACGCGTGGCACGGTCGCGACGCTGCGCGCCGAGCGTCTGGCTGCGTCGGGGGCGTCCGCGGTGCTCGACCTCGGCTGCGGCATCGGGTCCGACCTCGTCGCGTTCGCGCGGGCCGGGCTGCGGGTGCGCGGTGTCGACCGCGACCCGGTGCGTGCTGCGATCGCCTCGGCGAACCTGCGTGCGCTCGGGCTCGAGGGTGAGGTGGTGTGCGCCGACGCGGCCGACGTCGTGCCGACCGCGTCGGAGGTGGTGTTCCTCGACCCCGCCCGTCGCGACGACCGTGGGCGGGTGTTCGACCCGGAGGCGATGAGTCCGCCGTGGTCGGTGGTCGAGGAGCACCTGTCGGGGCGCGCCGTGGTGAAGACGCTGCCGGGGATCCCGCACGCGCTCGTCCCCGACGGCGTGGAGGCGGAGTGGGTCAGCGACGGGGGCGACCTCGTCGAGGCGTGCCTGTGGGGTGCGGGGCTCGACCTGACCGACCGCGCGCCGCGGCGGGCGTCGGCACTGCCCGGCCCGCACGAGCTGACCGGCGACGGCGCGCCCGGTGACGTCGGCGAGCTCGGCGGCTGGCTCCACGAGCCCGACGACGCGGTGATCCGCTCCGGCCTGGTGGGGGCGCTGGCCGAGGAGCTCGACGGGCAGCTGGTCGACCCGCGGATCGCGTGGGTGACGACCGACGTCGAGGTGCGGCACCCGCTGGCCCGATCGTTCCGCGTCGTGGCGGAGCTGCCGTTCCGCGAGAAGCAGCTGAAGGCCGCCTTGGTCGCGCGCGACGTCGGCACCCTGACCGTGAAGAAGCGCGGCGTCGACGTCGTGCCCGAGGTGCTCGTGCGCCGCCTGCGCCTGAAGGGCTCGCAGCGCGCCACGGTCGTGCTGACGCGCGTGGACGACAAGGCCGTCGCCCTCCTCGTCGACCCCCTCCCCCGCTGACCGTCGTCGCGCAGGGCCCGCGCGGACCCCGCAGCACAGGACCGTTTGCGTGGGGCCCCACGTAAACCGGCTCGCCCCACCGCAAACATGCGCCTGATCCGCACGTTTGCGTGGGGCCCCACGCAACCGTGCTCACGGCGTGGGGGTGGGGCGGGCGGGCCTAGGGTGGGGGCGTGCGCATCGACCTGAACGCCGACGTCGCCGAGTCGCCGGACGACCTCGCCCTCCTCGACGTGGTCACGAGCGCGAACGTCTGCTGCGGGGCCTACGCGGGGGGCGAGGAGCTCATGCTCGACGCGTGCGAGCGTGCCGTCGAGCGGGGGGTCGTCGTGGGCGCACAGGTCGGCTACCCCGACCGCGAGGGGTTCGGCCGACGACCGCAGGAGCCGACCGACGACGAGCTCGTCGCGACCCTGCGCGAGCAGCTCGACCTGCTCGCCGAGGTCGCCGACGCCGTGGGCGCGCGCGTGGCCTACGTCAAGCCGCACGGCGCGCTCTACAACACCGTCGTGCACGACGAGCAGCAGGCGGCGGCGGTCGTCGAGGCGGTGGCGCCGTACGGCCTCCCGTTGCTCGGCCTGCCGGGCGCCGCGAGTCTCCGCCTGGCCGCCGCCGACGGGCTGCAGGTCGTCGCCGAGGGCTTCGCCGACCGTGCCTACACGCCCGACGGGCTCCTGATGCCGCGCTCCGAGCCGGGCGCCGTGCTCACCGACGTCGACGCGGTCGCCGCCCAGGCGCTGCGCCTCGCCCCGCAGGTCGACTCGCTCTGCGTGCACGGCGACTCCCCCGGCGCCCTCGACCTCGCGCGTGCGGTGCGTGCCGCGCTGGCCGACGCCGGGCACCACGTCACGCCCTTCGCATGAGGGTGCTGGCGTGCGGGGACGACGCGGTCCTGCTCGACTGCGCCGACCTCGACGACGCCCGCCGGCGCCACGCGGCGCTCGTCGACCACCCCGACGTGACGGAGGCGGTGCTCGGCGCGCGCACCGTGCTGCTCCGCGGCCACCCCGCGACCCTGCGCACGCTGGCCAGGAGCACCCCGCCGGCGGACGACGTCGCCCCACCCGACGCCCGCGAGCACGTCGTGCCGGTCCGCTACGACGGCCCCGACCTCGCCGACGTCGCGCAGCGCACCGGTCTCGACGAGGACGCGGTGGTGGCCGCGCACACCGGCACGCCCTGGACGGTCGCGTTCGGCGGGTTCGCGCCCGGCTTCGCCTACCTGGTGGGCGGCGACCCCCGCCTCGTCGTGCCACGTCGCGCGACGCCCCGCGCCAGCGTCCCGGCGGGCGCCGTCGGTCTCGCCGGGGAGTTCAGCGGCATCTACCCCCGCGCGTCCCCCGGGGGGTGGCAGCTGCTCGGCACCACCGACGTGACTCTCTTCGACCTCGCACGCACGCCCGCCGCCCTCCTCGCGCCGGGCGACACCGTGCGCTTCACCGTCGCTGACCGTGACGTTCCGGCCCCCGACGACACCGATCCGGGGCCACATCGTCACGGTCAGCGGGGTGGAGAGGCGTCGTGAGCCTGACAGTGATCTCGGCGGGCCCGCTCACGCTCGTCGAGGACGACGGCCGACCCGGCCTGGCGAGCCAAGGCGTGGGGCCCTCCGGCGCCTTCGACCGACGCGCGACGCACCAGGCGCGGGCGCTCGTCGGCGACGCCGGGCGTGAGGAGGCTCGGGACGGGCGGTCCGCCGTGCGGCACCCGCGGGCTCCCGACCTCCAGGACGTCGCCGTCGGCCAGGGCGGCTGGCCCGAGGCGGGCGAGCACGTCGGCGCTGCGCGAGCCGAGTGTCGGGGGCACGTCGAGGCCGCCGCCCACGGCCACGTAGGCCCGCAGGCCGACCTCGACCCCGCCGCCGGGCAGGTCCCAGTCGGTCTTGTAGGTCAGCTGGCACAGCAGCACCCGCTGCTTGGTGTCGCGCACCAGCATCTGGCTGATGGCGCGCTTGCGGGGCAGGAAGGAGTTGAGCAGCGCCCGGAAGGAGCCGGGCTCGTCGACCGGCCGGTCGGTCGCCAACCGTGCGTAGACGATGCGGTCCACCGGCGTACCGTCGACCGTGACGCCGCGCATCACGCCCTCACGCTGCATGCC
>NZ_LUNF01000169.1:0-25686 GCF_001626145.1 Aeromicrobium sp. REDSEA-S32_B7 | reverse complement strand
GGCCGAGGCGGACCGGCTCGACCCCGACGTCGCCGACTCCGGGCGGCCTGCGGGCGGCCCGGTCGAGGGTGAGGGCGAGCACCGTGCCGACCCCACCGAGCCGCGGCGGTAGCGTCGGGGCGTGACGACGATCCCCGCGTACGAGCAGGTCGCGAGCCTGCCCACCGTCCACGAGCACGTGGTCGGCCCGAAGCACCTCGACGAGAACCGGCACATGAACATCGCGCACTACTTCACGTTCGGCGGCTCGGCGATCTGGGCACGCCACCAGCGCGACCTGGCCATGGCCGACACCTACATCACCGAGCGGGGGCTGACGACGTTCACCGCCGAGCAGCACCTGCGCTACCTCGGCGAGTCGGTCGAGGGCGACCGCCTCGGGGTGAGCGTCGTGGTCGTCGACCGCGCCGACAAGGTGCTGCACGTGGCCGCCCTGATCACCAACCACACGCGGCGCGAGCTGTCGTGCGTGATGGAGGCGGTCACCGTGCACGTCGACTTCGGCACGCGCCGCCCGGTGCCGTTCCCCGACGACGTCGCCGCCGTGCTCGACGCGGCGATCGCGGGAGACAGACCCGCGTGGGAGCTGCCGCTCAGCGGAGGGCTGGGCGTCCGACGCTGACCCGCTCGGGAGGCGCCGGCCGCGCTCGTCGGGTACGAAGGAGGCAGACGAGAGGAGTGCCGGTGCTGGCGTGGGGTTTCATCATGGTGGCCGTCGTGGTCGTGCTGGTCGTGGCCGGCCTCGGGATCGCGGCCGCGTCGGGGCGTGACGGCGCGGAGCGACGCAGTGCGATGGCGGAGGCGCGCCAGCGGGCGCAGGCCCGCCGGGAGGCGCGGTCGGACGGGGCGTGACCCTCGACGACCTCGGCCACGACGTCGCCGTGCCGACCGAGGCGCGACGTGTGGTCAGCCTGGTCCCCTCGATCACCGAGGGACTGGCCGCCGCACGGCCTGCCGCTGTCGTCGGGGCGACCGACTGGTGCACGCACCCGCCCGACCTCGACGTCGTCCGCGTGCGCGGCACCAAGAACCCCGACCGCGCGGCCGTCGAGGCGGCCCGGCCCGACCTCGTGGTCGCGAACCAGGAGGAGAACCGCGAGCTCGACGTGCAGCGCCTGCGCGACGCGGGCGTCCCCGTGTGGGTGACGCGGATCGAGACCGTCGACGACGCCTTCGCCTCCCTCGGACGGCTCTTCACCGACGCGCTCGGCTGGGGCGAGCCCACCTGGCTCGCGGATGCCCGGCAGCTCTGGTCGGCGCCCGCCCCAGCTCCCCGCGGACGGGTGGCCGTGCCGATCTGGCGTGACCCGTGGATGGTCGTCGGACCCCGCACCTTCACCGCCGACCTGCTGCGCCGACTCGGGTGGGAGGTCACCACGGGCCCGGAGGGCGACGCGCACGAGCGCTACCCCCACGTCGACGTCGCGGACCTCGACACGTCCGACGTCGACCTCGTGCTCCTGCCCGACGAGCCCTACGTCTTCGGCCCCGACGACGGGCCGGAGGCGTTCACGTCGGTACCGACACGGCTCGTGTCGGGCCGGCTGCTCACCTGGTACGGACCGTCGCTCGTCGAGGCCCGCGAGGTGCTGGGCGCGCTGTGAGCCGACCCGTCCTGGTCAGGACTGGTGCTCGCGCTCCTGCTCGTGCGCGGCGGCCTTGCGCTCGAGGACACGGCGCTCGGCCTTCTGCTTCTCCAGCGGCGTGATCTCGAGCTTGTGCTTGGACACGACGTACGGCGTCTCGCCCACGATCGCGTTGTGGCTGCCGGAGAACAGGTACTTGCTCGACAGGTTGATGAGCGTCGCGAACCGGTTGCGGTTGCCGAGCAGCGTCGCGATGTGCAGCGCCACCCAGATGATCCAGGCGAGGAAGCCGGTCAGCTTCGGCGCGTGGGTGATCTCCGCGACCGCCGACGACTTGCCGATCGTGGCCATCGTGCCCTTGTCGGAGTACTTGAACGGCTTGACCCGGTCGGCCTTGCCCTTCGTGGTGGCCTTGATGAACTTGGCCACGTGCTTGCCGCCCTGGATGGCGGGCTGGGCGAGCTGCGGGAGCGGGTCGGGGCCGATGGCGATGTCGCCGATCGCGAACACGTCGGGGCGGTCCTTCACCCGCAGGTGGTCGTCGACCTCGATGCGTCCGCCGCGCCCCTGGGGCACGTCCCAGTCGAGGACGGTCGGGTGGGCGGTGACGCCGGTGGCCCACACGACGATGCCCGCCTTGAGGAACTCGGTGCGGCCCTCGGCCTCGACGAGCACGCCGTCCTCGCGGACCTCCTTGACGGCCGTGTTCAGCCGCAGGTCGACGTCGCGCTTGAGCAGCGACCGCTTGGCGTAGTCGCGCAGCTTCTCGTCGAACGGGCCGAGAACGTGCGGCGCCATCTCCAGCAGCGTCACGTGGATGCGGGCGCGGTCGAGCTCGGGGTAGGTCGTCGGCATGTCGTTGTTGCGGAACTCGGCGAACGCGCCGGCCGTCTCGACACCCGTCGCGCCACCGCCGACGACGATGATGCGCAGGTCCTCGTCCTGGCCGTTGATCGCGAACTCCTCGAGGTTCGCGAACAGCCGGTCGCGCACCTGCAGCGCCTGCGAACGCTTGTAGAGGGGCAGCGAGTACTCCTCCGCGCCCGGGGTGCCGAAGAAGTTCGTCGTCACGCCGTTGGCGAGCACCAGGTAGTCGTAGGAGACGGACACCTCGCCGTGCAGGCTCAGCACCTTCGCCTGGTGGTCGATGCTCGTGACGATGCCCTTGAGGAAGCGGACGTTCTTCTGGCCGGCGCGCACCGCGCGCAGGAACCAGGTGATGTCGCCGGGGTTCAGCGAGGCCGTCGCGACCTGGTAGAGCAGGGGCTGGAAGGTGTTGTAGGTGTGCCGGTCGATGAGCGTGATGTCGACGTCGGCACGCTTGAGCTTGCGGACGAGGGAGAGCCCTCCGAAGCCACCTCCGACCACGACGACGTGGGGGCGCTTGGAGCCGGGAACGACGCTGTTGCTCATGGCTCCAACCCTACTCGCGCCGGGCGTCGGGCCGCCTCTCGGCGAGGGGGTCGGTGACCTGGGTCACTCCTCCAAGAGCCAGGCGCGGGACTCCGGGCGACGCAGCTGGACGATCACGACGATCGCCGCGGCGCCGGTCACGACGCCCAGCGGGAGGAAGAAGACCGACAGGCCGATGGTCACCGCCGCGACGACGACCAGGGCCGTCCCACCCGACGGCACGCGGCGGACGACGGCGAGGGCTGCCACGACGCCGGCGACGCAGGCCACCAGCCAGACGATCGCGGAGACCCGCAGCAGCTCGATCATCTCGTCGGCGCTGACGCCCGACGAGCGCACCAGGTCGCGCGCGAGGCCGGGCTCGGTGAGCGCGGTGCGGTAGGCGTCGGCGCCGACCGTCGTCACGAGCAGGAGCAGGAGGCCGAGCAGCGCCACGACGCCGCTCGCGACGAACCCGCCGCAGGCGGCGGGTCGAGCGGACGACCGACGGGGCCGGCCGAGCGCGACGCGAACGGATCGGCGCCCTTCGTGGCCGACGTCGGGACGTCGGCCACCGCTCGACCGCCGACCTGGTCGAACCAGCGGCGCGCGTCGGGCGTCCACAGCGACCAGCCGCACAGTCCCGCGAAGGCCGCCGGGAGCAGGCCCGGCAGCCCCAGGGTGGCGAGCACCACGAAGGCGATGCCGCACAGGATGGTCAGCATCACCCGCGACGTGCGGTGGCCGCGCGCGGCGTAGACCGCGAACACGGCGCCCGAGGCCGTCAGCACGATCCCGACGTAGACGGCGTAGCGCAGGTAGTCGAGCGCCTGGTCCATGCTCAGGCCCAGCTCCTTGACGGGCTCCTGCGCGAGCGCGTCGCGGACGGCGTCCTGCAGCTCGATCGACCCCCACGACGAGAGTGCCGACACGAGGTTCACGAGCAGCAGCCCGCACCCGACCCCGACGAAGATGCAGGTCAGGGTGAGCGCCGGTGGCCTCGGGGGGCGGTCTGCCATACGCACACCCTAACGAGCACGGCCTGGCTCCCGACCGGCCCGCAGGCCAGCCCGCCCGCACGGCCGGGCAGGATGAGGACCGACTCGTGGGAGGGAGACCCGTGTTCCGTCAGGTTCCCGTGCTGCCGGTCGTCGTGCCCTCGGCCGCCGCGGTCCTCGCCGTCCTGCTGTGGCACCTGCGTCGCCGCGCCCTGCTGACCGCCCCGCGGGCCGCGGTCGCGCTCGCCCTCTGCGTGTACGCGGCCGGCGTGGTCGCCAACACCGTCTTCCCGATCTACCTCGATCCGGTCGCCCGCAGCACGCGCTGGTCGGTGCAGCCCGTGCCGTTCGCCGACTACGAGTGGGCCGACGCGGCGATGAACGTCGCCGTCTTCGTGCCGCTCGGCATCCTGCTGGCGCTCGCTCTCGGCACACCGCCCTGGTGGCGGGTGCTCGTGGCCGTGGCTGCGAGCAGCCTCGCGATCGAGCTGACCCAGCTCGTCACGGGCGCGTTCCTCGGGGGCGGTCACGTGGCCGACGTCGACGACCTCCTCTCCAACGTCACCGGCGGGATGCTCGGGCTCGCGCTCCTGGTCGGACTGAACGGCGTGCCAGCGGGGGCACGTCTCGTGGAGCGGTCCCGCTGGTCCTGAACCCGTCCGCGCTCAGCACAGCAGCGCCTTGGCGAGACGGTCGCCGATCGCCTGCTGCACCAGCCGTCGCAGCGGTCGCGCACCGTAGGCGGGGTCCCAGCCCGTGAGGGCCAGCCACTCCTTCGCCGCATCGGTCACGTCGAGCGTGATCCGACGAGCCGCCAGGCGGCGACCCAGCGACGCGAGCTGCAGGTCGACGATGTGCGTCAGCTCGGCGGTGCCGAGCGGCTCGAACGTCACGATCTCGTCGAGCCGGTTCAGGAACTCCGGCTTGAACGACGCCTTCACGACGTCCATGACCGCGTCCTTCTTCGCCTGCTCGTCCAGCGACGGGTCGGCCAGGAACACCGAGCCCAGGTTGCTGGTGAGGATGAGGATGACGTTGCGGAAGTCGACCGTGCGGCCCTGCCCGTCGGTCAGGCGACCGTCGTCGAGCACCTGCAGGAGGATGTCGAAGACCTCCGGGTGCGCCTTCTCGACCTCGTCCAGCAGCACGACCGAGTACGGGCGACGCCGCACGGCCTCGGTCAGCTGGCCGCCCTCGTCGTAGCCGACGTAGCCCGGAGGGGCACCGACGAGCCGCGAGACCGCGTGCTTCTCGGCGTACTCGCTCATGTCGATGCGCACCATCGCGCGCTCGTCGTCGAACAGGAACTCCGCCAGCGTCTTCGCCAGCTCCGTCTTTCCCACTCCCGTGGGGCCGAGGAACAGGAACGAGCCGGTCGGGCGGTCGGGGTCGGCGATGCCGGCGCGGCTGCGACGCACCGCGTCGGACACGGCGGTCACGGCCTCGCGCTGGCCGACCAGCCGCTTGCCGAGCTCGTCCTCCATCCGCAGGAGCTTGCCCGTCTCCCCCTCGAGCAGACGGCCCGTGGGGATGCCGGTCCACGACGCGACGACCTCCGCGATCTCGTCGGCCGTCACCTCCTCGTTGACCAGCCGGTCGGTGCCGTCGCCGGCCTCGCGCGCCGACTCCGCCGCCTGCGCGGCGGCCAGCTGCGCCTCCATCGTCGGGATCTCGCTGTAGAGCAGACGCGCCGCGGTCTCGAGGTCGCCCTCGCGCTGGGCGCGCTCGGCGGCGATGCGCACCTCGTCGATGCGCTCCTTGATCTCACCGACCGCGTTCAGGCTCTGCTTCTCGCTCTCCCACCGCTGCTCGAGCGCACGCAGCGTCTCCTGGCGGTCGGCGAGCTCGCTGCGGAGCTTCTCGAGCCGCTCGCGGCTCGCGTCGTCGGTCTCGTTCTGCAGGTGCAGCTCCTCCATCCGGAGCCGGTCGACCGCGCGTCGCAGCTCGTCGATCTCGACGGGGCTGGAGTCGATCTCCATCCGCAGCCGCGAGCCCGCCTCGTCGACCAGGTCGATCGCCTTGTCGGGCAGCTGACGTCCGGGGATGTAGCGGTCGGACAGCGTGGCCGCTGCGACGAGCGCGGCGTCGGCGATGGCGACCTTGTGGTGCGCCTCGTAGCGCTCCTTCAGGCCGCGCAGGATCGCGATCGTGTCCTCGACCGACGGCTCGCCGACCAGCACCTGCTGGAACCGACGCTCCAGCGCGGGGTCCTTCTCGACGTTCTCGCGGTACTCGTCGAGGGTCGTCGCCCCGATCATGCGCAGCTCGCCGCGCGCCAGCATCGGCTTGAGCATGTTGCCGGCGTCCATCGCGGAGTCGCCCGTGGCGCCCGCCCCGACGACCGTGTGCAGCTCGTCGATGAAGGTGATGACCTGACCGTCCGACGCCTTGATCTCCTCGAGCACGGCCTTGAGCCGCTCCTCGAACTCGCCGCGGTACTTCGCGCCGGCCACCATCGCGCCGAGGTCGAGGCTGATCAGCCGGCGACCACGCAGCGACTCGGGCACGTCGCCGTCGACGATGCGCTGCGCCAGCCCCTCGACGACGGCGGTCTTGCCGACGCCCGGCTCGCCGATGAGGACGGGGTTGTTCTTCGTGCGGCGGCTGAGCACCTGCACGACGCGACGGATCTCGGCGTCGCGGCCGATGACCGGGTCGAGCTTGCCCTCGCGGGCGACGGCGGTCAGGTCGACGCCGTACTTCTCGAGCGCCTGGTAGGTGTCCTCCGCGTCGGCGCTGGTGACCCGCGCACCACCGCGCACGGTCTCGAACGCGGCGCGCAGGGCGTCGGGCGTGGCGCCGCGGGACGTCAGCACGTCCTTCGCGGGCGAGTCGACGGTCGCGACGCCGACGACGAGGTGCTCGGTGGAGATGAACTCGTCGCCGAGCTCGCCGGCGAGGTCGGCGGCACGCTGGAGCACCTCGTGGGTGCTGCGCGACAGGCCGGGGTTCTGCACGCTGCTGCCCGCCGCCGAAGGGAGCGCGCCGATCACGCCCTGCAGCTCGGTCCTCACCGCGCCGGCGTCGACGCCGGTGGCCTGCAGCAGCGGGACGGCCGTGCCGCCGTCCTGCGCGAGGAGCGCGGTGAGCACGTGGGCGGGCTCGATCGCCGGGTTGCCGGCCGCAGCCGCCTGCTGCATCGCGGCAGCCAGCGCCTGCTGGCTGCGGGTGGTGAGGTTCGAGAGATCCATGGGCTGCTCCTGATGCGTCCTTCCGTCGGCGCGGTTCGCCGTACACCCAGGACAACATCATGAGAGTTGAGTCCATTCCACTCAACTCTGGGTGTCTGCCGACCTTCGCCGGTCGGCCTGTTTGCGTGGGGCCCCACGCAAACGCGCTCGCCCCCCCCCCGCAAACATGCGGCCGATGTGCACGTTCACGTGGGGCCCCACGCAAACGTGCTCAGGACGGAGGGGTGGTGGGGTGGGGAGGGGGTCAGTAGCCGGAGAAGTAGTCGGTCCGGACCTTGGCGCAGCGACGGCGCAGGTCGCCGCGGACGGCGGAGACCATGACCGGGGGGCCGGAGACGTAGGCCACGCGCTCGGCGGCGTCGGGCACCGCCTCCGCCACCACGTCGCCCGAGACCACCGGCGCCGCCACGTGCACCCAGTCGGCCGGGAGGTCGCCGGGAGGCTCGGGAGAGACCAGCACCACCCGGACGCCGCTCGCGACCAGCTCGTCGCGGTAGGGCACGACGTCGCCGTCGGGGACGCCGTAGACGAGCACGACGTCGCGCGCCTCGCCGGCACGGAGCTGGCTGAGGAAGGGCGTCACGCCGATGCCGCCTGCGACGAGCAGCAGCGGGCGACCGCCGCGAGGCCAGACGAAGTCGCCGTGCACGCCGGTCGCGTGCACGCGCTCGCCCTCGCGCAGCCCGACGAGCGCCTGCTTGAACGACGACGACGGCTCCGGCACGCGCACGGCGACGCTCAGGTCGTCGGCCTGCGGGGGCGAGCTGATGCTGAACACCCGCCGGACACCGCGTCCGTCCACGCCACGGTGCGGCAGGTGGAGCTCGAGGTACTGGCCCGGGACGAACCGCACCGGACGGGTCGGGCGGAACGTGACCTCCCAGGTGTCCCCGGCGAGCCGACGCGAGCCCGTGGTCCGCAGCACCACCCCGGTCCGCCGGGAGAGCGCGAAGGCGACCAGGTTGCCGACGACGATCGCCAGCTCGGGCGTCATGGTCAACGGACCCCACGTCGGCGCCTGCACGCCGAGCACGTCGGCGAACGTCGGGAAGCCGAGCAGCACCGCCATGACCGCGGCGACGAGCCACTGCTGCACCCGCCGGGGCGGCAGGGTGAGCGGCTCGGTGACCATGAAGCCCGCCATGAAGACGATCGGGTAGGAGTACAGCGCGGTCTGCCACGCCTGCGACAGCGGCGTGCCGAAGCCGACCGTCAGGCCCACCAGCACGAGGGTGGCCGCGACGACGACGAACACGAGCCCCACGTCGAGGCGACGGGTCCGCCACAGCACGAGGAGCGCGCCGACCGCGACGAACGGCAGCAGCGCCTGGGTGGCCGCCGTCTGCCAGAGCGCGTTGATCGACGACTCCCGTCCGACCGCCCACTGCGCGACGACGACGAGCAGCGCGCCGGCGGCCGCCGGGTTGAGCACGTGCCGGCCCCGCCACGCGAGCAGGTACTTCGACGCGCTGGCGAGCACGGCTGCCGCCGCGAGCCAGAGCAGGTTGGCGGCCCCGACGCCCGAGCCCGACCCGCTGGCGGCCTCGGGCAACGGCACGAACAGGAAGAACAGCAGCAGCGCGGTGATCACGGCCGACTCGTCGTGGGGGACGCGACGCCACACCAGACCGAGCAACCGGTTCGAGGCGACCGACGCCACCAGCAGCACCGCCAGGGCGGCGAGGTTGCCGAGCGTCGAGAGCCCGTCGATGACGCCGGTGGACGTGAAGAGCAGGTAGACCGCGACGATCGCCGACAGCACGATCGTCGTGAGGCGGTACATGCTCACCCGACCGAGGATCGCGTCGACCGAGGGCCTCGGTCCCGTGCTCGTGCGACTCGTGCTCATGTGAACAGCTCCCCAGGGAGGTCGGGCGACCGCAGCACGCGGCCGTCGGCGTGGATCCGGACGAAGTGGTGCGGGTGCAGGTCGAGCAGCGTCTGCGGGTCGGCGAAGAAGTGCGCGGTGGCCAGGCCGTCGGCGACCATGCAGGAACCGTCGACGAGGGCCCACGTGGCGACGACGTCGCGGGTCGGGCGGCCGGTGCGGCCGTCGACGACGTGGTGGAGCCCTTCGCCCCACACGCGTCGGTTGACGGCTGACGCGCAGAGCGCCCACCCGTCGGCGACCTCGACGACGCCGACGGCGCGCGAGGCGTCGCCCGGGTGCTCGAGGGCGACGCGGATCGGAACGCCACCGACGTGCCGCAGGTCGCCGCTGCCGTCGACCGTCGCCTCGTCGACGCCGTGGTCGGCGAGCACGTCGACCACGAGGTCGACCAGGAAACCCTTCCCCGCGGCGCCGACGTCGAGCAGCAGCGGCCGAGCGGTGGCGAGCGTCTCGTGGTCCACGACGAGCGAGCCGTCGCTGCGGACCTGCGCCCAGCTCTCGGGCGGCACCGCGCGACCGTTCGGCTGCAGCGAGTACCGCGCGTCGTACCCGAGGTCCTCCAGCGACCGCCCCACCAGCGGCGTCACCGCCCCGTCCGTGGCCACGTGCAGGTCGTCGTAGAGCCTCAGCAGGGCGCCGGCGCCCTGGAGCTGCCAGCTGCCGGCCTCGCGGGCCATGGCGGTCACGGTCGAGTCCGCTCGGAAGCGCGACCACGCGTGGTCGAACCGCTCGACGACGTCGCGCACGGACTGCCGGACGTCGGGGTCGAGCGGCTGCGCGGTCTCGACCTCCCACGACGTCCCGATCGCCTCGAAGCCCCACGCCACCGTCGCGGCGCGCGGGCCGACCCCGGTCAATCGAACCAGCCGCCCACGGCACTGACGGCGCCGCCGATGCCGTCGCCGATCGCCGAGGCGGTGTCGCCGAGTGCCTCGACACCCTCGGACAACGCCTCGCCGACGTCGGGGCCGTTCTCGAAGAAGGAGTCGATCATGCCGTCGGAGAAGATCGCCACGCCGGCGCCGATGATCGTCCCCGCGACGGCGCCGACGGCCGTGCCCGCGACCGGCACGACCGAGCCGATCGCCGCTCCGGCTGCGGCTCCCGTGCCCATGCCGGCGAGGAAGGACACGCCCTGCGACGTCGCGATCTGGGGCGCCGTCTCGCCCTCGGCGTAGTCGTTGTAGACGCCGAGCCCGAGCCCGATCACGCCGAGCGCCTTGCCGACCCGGCCGAGGTTGGCCGGCAGACGCGACTCGCCGGCAGCGTTGGCCCGGGCGAGCAGGTCCTGCGCCTCGTCCAGCTTGCCGGCGATCGCCAGGCGGTCGGCCTCGAGCCGCGCAGTGTCGACCCGCTCGAAGAAGAACCAGCGACGCTGGACGTACCGGTCGGGGTTGGCCTGGAGGTCGGCGATGGCGCGGGACGCCTCGTCGAGCAGACCCTGCGCCTGGGTGCGCAGCGCGTTGGCCCGCTGGCTGGCGACACCAGCGGCGGCACCCTCGCCGACCGCCTCGGCGAGGCTCAGCAGCCAGCTGGCGTGCTGACCGGGGGTGTACTGGTCCTGCAGGGACCGGCAGGCGGTCTCGTAGACACGGTCGACCCGCGAGGCCTCGGTCTGCGCGGCCGCGTAGGCGGTGAGCTTGTCCTGGTGCGCGTTGTACTCGGCGACCCGCTGGTCGTGCGCGGCCACCTCGGCCTCCGTGCCCTCGAAGTGCTCGGGAGGTCGTGCGGGACCGTCGCCGGGGTGCTGCACGACGAACCCGGCGACGGTCAGCCCCGCCTCCCGTGCGGTGCTGCGGACGTCGGCCATGTCGCTCTGGCACGTCGTCAGCGACGTCGCGAACTCGTCGAGGTCGCCCGCCATGTCCCGTGCCGCTCCGGCCAGGTCGTCCCCGCCCGTGCGGAGCCGGCGCGCGACGTCGAGGAACTCGTCCCCGGCCTCCCCGTCCCAGGAGCCGAGCGCGGACGTCCGAGCCGTGCTCGCGGCCTCGGCGGCGTCGTCGAGGGCCGTCGCGAGCGTCTGGCGGAGCCAGGTCGCGACACCCTTGACGCTGCTCGGCGAACCCTCGATCTCGGTGTCGATGCTCACCGTCCGCCCTCCTCCTGCATGGTGGACCGGATGTCCTCCAGGGACACCTCCGCATCGGCGTCCGCCCGCTGGTAGTACTCGCGGCTGAGGCCGACGAGGGTGCCCGTGCCGCTCAGCCCGTCGGCGACGTTCGCGGCGCTGTCGATCACCTGCGCCACCATCGAGGCGATGACCGCGGTCATCGGTCCGGCGTCGACGCCCGACGACCCGGCGGTGTCGATGCCGCTCAGGGTGGTCCCCGCGTCGGTCAGGTCGGTGGCGATGGTGCCGAGCACCGCCAGGTCGACGTCGATGCTCATCGTCGGGCCTCCTCACCGTCGCGCAGGCCGGGGTCGAGGTCGAGGAACAGGAGGTCGTACGGGGTCTCGTCGTGCACGCGCTGCAGGGTGGCGACGTCGCACAGCAACCACGGCACGTCGGGGCGGTAGAGGTCGTGCAGCCGGTCGATCGCGGAGTACACGAACAAGGCCGTCCGGCCGTCCTCGAGGGTGTGCATCTGCACCTCCCGCAGGCTCGGGTCGTCGGCCGCGCTCGTCGGCACGTACACGACGGGCGGCAGGGCGGGCCGGCCTGTTCCGGCCTGCACGAAGGGCTGGGTCATCCTGCGTCCTCCTGGTCGAGTCGGGTCAGCGGCGTGGCCGCGCGTCGTCGTCGAGCTGCGCGCGCAACCAGGCGGCGAGGTCGTGCGGGCCGACTCCCATGAGCGACGTGTCGACGCGCAGCTCGCCGGGTCGGGCGCGCGCCCCTGCTCGGAAGCCGAGCGGTGGACCCGAGCGGCTGGTGGGTCCGTCGACGAACAGGCCGCCGCTCCAGGGCCGCACCGACTCGACGTCCGTGCGGGGGATCCGGGCGCGACCGGCGCAGCCGTGCGACCGCGAGGACGCCCGCGCCCAGCGCCGCGAACAGCGCGTAGACGGCCAGCGCCTGCATCGCCACCACGTCGGCGGGCACCTGGGTCAGGATCACGGCCGCGCCGGCCAGGCCGACCACGAGGATCGCGAGGTCGGCGCCGAGGTCGGCGCGCCTCGCGCGACGGTCGTAGGAGGTCGTCTCGGCGTCGCCCATGACGGACATGGTAGGTCCGGTCAGCCTCGCGCCTCGGACTTGATCTCGTCGATCGCCTGGTTGAAGCCGCCCGCCGTCAGCGAGGAGCCGGCGACCTTCGAGACGTCGAGGTCGTCGATGTTCTTGCCGACGACCTCGTCGGCGATGCCACCGGCGAACTTCTCCTGGTACTGCTTCGAGGTGCCCGAGGCCTTCGGCGTCACGGTGACGTCGTCGATGGTGCCGCCGTCGCCGAGCGTCACCTCGACGTCGACCGTCGAGGTCCCGCCCGGGTTGGAGTAGCTGCCGGACGCCTCGTAGGTGCCGGGGGCGTAGTCGCCGGACGACTCCGAGGAGCCGGTGTCGGTCGAGGCCGACTCACTCGTGGCGGCGCTGCTCGGCGTGCTGCCGGCGGCGTCGTCGGAGGTGGACGCCTGGCCGCACGCGGCGGCGAGCAGCAGGGTCGGGACGGCCGTCGCGGCGAGGACGGCCTTCTGGTGGCGGCGCAGGGTCATGGGTCTTCTCCAGTCAGTCGGGCTGGGACGCGGATGGTGGTTGCGTCGTCAACTTCTCCAACGGCCGCGTCCTGCACGACGTTCCCGGATCGACCTCCCGACCTTGACGTCCAGCGCGACGTCGTGCAAACTACTTTGTACTGCAAACCTATCTTCAGGAGAGAGCATGGACGACGAGCAGACCCGCGACCGCACCCCCGACCTGGCCGAGAGCTGGGCCATCATCGAGGCCGAGCGCGACCGCGCTCGCCGCTCCGTGCGGGTCGACGAACGGATCGTCTACGGCGTGTGGGCCGTCGCATGGGGCATGGGCTACCTCGCGCTGTGGACGTGGTCCGGCCCGCAGGGAGAGCCGGGACTCCCGGGGCCGATCGTCTTCGGCGTCCTCATCGCCGCCGCGATCGTGGCGACGGTCGTGCACATCGAGGGCCGCACCCGCGGCATCGGCGGGCCCGACGCCGAGGCCAACGCGTGGCTCGGCTGGGCCTGGGGGCTGGGCTTCGCCGGAGCCTGCCTCGTCGCCGGTGCGCTCGGCCGGGTCGGCCTGGAGGGCGAGGCCGCCGCGATCGTCTACAACGCCGTCCCGTGCCTCGTCGTCGCCGTCCTCTACATGGGGTCCGCCGTCGCGTTCCACGACCGGCGCCAGCTCGTGCTGGGCGCCTGGATCGCGCTGCTCGTGGGTGGCGCGTCGTTCGCCGGGGCACCCGCCCTCTACCTGCTCATGGCGCTGCTCGGTGGCGGCGGCTTCGCCGTCGCGGCGCTCCACGCGCACCGCGAGGGGCGCCGATGACCGATCTCGACCCCGTCATCCACGCCCAGGCGCGCCTGCGCGTCACCGCCTTCCTCGCCGCGCTCGCACCCGGGGAGACGCTCACCTTCCCGCGTCTGCAGAAGGAGCTGGGCATGACCGCCGGCAACCTCTCCACCCACCTGCGCAAGCTCGAGGACGCCGGCTACGTCCACCAGACCAAGACCATCGACGGTCGGACGCCCGCCACGCACGTCAGCCTCACGGACGCCGGCCGCACCGCCTTCGAGACGTACACCCGCACGCTGCGCCAGCTGCTCCAGGGCGACGCCTGACGACCGCGTGCAGGAGTGGTCGATCTCGCACCCCGGACGACTTCGCGGCGTCGGGCCGGAGAACTTAGGATGGACTTACGCACATCGACTGATCCTGGCGGTGTGCCCGTGTTCCCCCCAGGAGTCCCACTGATGAGCAGGAAGCTCAGGGTCGCGATCGTCGGCGCCGGCCCGGCCGGCGTCTACGCGGCCGACATCCTCACCAAGTCCGAGGTCCCCGCACCCTTCGAGGGTGCGAGCGTCGACCTCATCGAGCGCGACCCCACGCCGTTCGGCCTGATCCGCTACGGAGTGGCCCCCGACCACCCGCGCATCAAGGAGATCGTCAAGGCGCTCAAGCGGGTCATGGCGAACGAGGACATCCGCTTCTTCGGCAACGTCTCGTTCGGCGACGACCTCAAGCTCGACGACCTCCGTCAGTTCTACGACGCCGTCGTCTTCGCCACGGGCGCCCGCCGCGACCGCGACCTCGACCTCCCCGGCATCGACCTCGACGGCTCGCACGGCGCGGCCGACTTCGTCTACTGGTACGACGGCCACCCCGACGTCGAGCGCGACTGGCCGTTCCAGCCGCACCAGGAGTCCGTCGCCGTGCTCGGCGTGGGCAACGTCGGACTCGACGTCTCGCGCATCCTCGCCAAGACGGCCGACGAGCTGCTCGTCACCGAGATCCCCGACAACGTCTACGAGGGCCTGAAGAAGAACGTCGCGAAGGACGTGCACGTCTTCGCGCGTCGCGGTCCGGCGCAGGTCAAGTTCACGCCCATGGAGCTGCGCGAGCTGAGCCACTCCCCCACGATCGACGTCATCGTGCACCCCGAGGGCTTCGAGCTCGACGAGGGCTCGCTCGAGGCGATCCGTGCCGCGAAGAGCCAGAAGCTCGTGGTCGACGTGCTGCAGAACTACCTCGCGAAGGAGCCCACGGGCGCCCCGCACCGCATCCACATCCACTTCTGCCAGAACCCCGTCGAGATCCTCGGCGAGGACGGCAAGGTCGTGGGTCTGCGCACCGAGGTGACCGAGCTCGACGGCACCGGCAACGTCCGCGGCACCGGCGAGTTCCAGGACTGGCCCGTCCAGGCCGTCTACCGCGCCATCGGCTACTACTCCGACAACCTGCCCGGCCTGCCGTTCGACGTCACCGCCGGTGTCGTGCCCAACGACGGCGGCCGCGTCATCGAGATCGACGGATCGGCACTGCCGGGCGTCTACGTGACCGGCTGGATCAAGCGTGGCCCGGTCGGCCTCATCGGTCACACGAAGTCCGACGCCGCCCAGACCATCTCGATGCTGATCGACGACGCGCCCGGTCTCGCGCCGGCCGCCCAGCCCGACCCCGAGTCCGTCGACGCCTACCTCGAGTCGCGCGGCCTGGAGTACACGACGTGGGAGGGCTGGGAGAAGCTCGACGCCCACGAGCTCGGCCTCGGCGAGGCCCACGAGCACGAGCGCGAGCGCGTCAAGGTCGTGCCCCGTGAGGACATGGTCCGCATCGCGCGCTCCTGACCCGCACCGCCGCGACGCCCGCACCCCGCTGGGGTGCGGGCTTCGTCGCGTCCGGGGCCGTCAGGAGGGCGGCAGCACCAGCAGCTGCAGGTGGCACGGACCGTCGGGGGACGACGTCGGGATGTCGGTGAGGAGGAACGGCTGCTCCGCGCCGGCCGCGACGTCGTCGAGCCGCCGGGTCGCGGCGGGGCTCGTGCCGTCGGCCGGTCCGACCTGGGCGCTCACCTGGTAGCTCGCCTTGTTCTTCGTCGGGTTGGAGACCAGGCCCGTCGCCGACCAGGTGCCGTCGCCGTCACGGCTGCACTCGACCGCCGACAACAGCTCCGGGGCGGAGCGACCGGTCGGCAGTCCCTCGGCGGTCGGCGAGGCCGACGGCGTGGGCCGGGTGGCCGGGTCGGGCCCACCGCTGCAGCCCGTCGCGCCGAACGCGAGCACCGGCAGGAGCACCGCGGAGGCCAGGTGTCGTGCGCGCATGGGTCCATCCCACCACGTCGGGCCCGTCGTCCCGGGCTCACCACGCGCGGTCGCCACCCGCGGCCTTCCCGCCCCGAGGGCACCCTCGGGATCGTGCCCGCGTGACGTAGGGTGAAAGTGCTAGGACGTCCGAGCATCAGGGAGGGAGAGGGCCATGACGATCGCACGTCTGGGCGTGGTCGGCGGAGGACTCATGGGGTCGGGCATCACCGAGGTCGGAGCGCGGGCCGGCCTGTCCGTCGTGACCGTCGAGGTCGACGACGACGCCGCGAAGCGCGCCGCCGAGCGGGTCGAGGCCTCGCTGCGCAAGGCCGAGCAGCGCGGGAAGCTGACCGCCGACGACGTCGCCGCGACGCTCGAGCGCGTCACCTTCACGGCCGACCTCGAGGCGCTCGCCGACCGTGACCTCGTCGTCGAGGCCGCGAGCGAGGACGAGCGGACGAAGCTCGACCTGTTCCGGACCCTCGGCTCGATCCTGGAGTCCGACGACGCCGTGCTCGCGTCGAACACGTCCTCGATCCCGATCGTGAAGCTCGGGGCCGTGTCGGGGCGGGCCGACCGGGTCATGGGCGTGCACTTCTTCAACCCCGCGCCGGTCATGAGGCTGGTCGAGCTGATCCCGTCGCTGACCACGTCGCCCGAGACGCTGCAGCGCTTGCAGACCTTCGTCTCCGAGACCCTCGGCAAGGAGCCCATCGAGGCCACCGACCGCGCCGGCTTCGTCGTCAACAGCCTGCTCGTGCCGTACCTGCTCTCGGCCATCCGCATGTACGAGGCGGGCTACGCCTCGGCCGCCGACATCGACTCCGGCATGGTGCTGGGCTGCGGGCACCCGATGGGCCCGCTCGCCCTGGCCGACCTCATCGGCCTCGACACCGTCCGCGCCATCGGCGTCTCCATGTACGAGGAGTTCAAGGAGCCGCTCTACTCGCCGCCGCCGGTGCTCGACCGCATGGTCGAGGCCGGCCTCCTGGGCAAGAAGTCCGGGCACGGGTTCTACCCCTACGATCGCTGAGTGCCCGACCCCGACCCTCGACGACCGCGGCTCGCCGACCTGACGTGGCCGCGCCGCACGGCGCGGACCACGCTGCGGCCACTCACCCTCGACGACGTCGACGCCGTGCTCGCCTACCGGGGCGACCCCGACGTCAACCGGTGGCTCGGCCGGCCGGCGCGGACCCGTGAGGAGCTCGTCGACTCGCACTTCGCCGCCGACGACCTCCTCGACGCGCTCGCCGTCGAGGTCGACGGGCGGGTCGTCGGCGACACGATGGTCACCGTCGGGGACGCCTGGGGCCAGAAGGACGTCCGGGAGCAGGCGCGCCGCACGGTCGCCGTGCTGGCCTGGGCCCTTGCGCCCAGCCACCACGGGCGCGGCCTCATGACCGAGGCCGTCGAGGAGCTGCTGCGGATCAGCTTCGAGGAGCTGGGTGTGCGCCGCGTCGTCGCCGAGTGCTTCGCCACCAACGAGCCGTCGTGGCGACTCATGGAGCGCGTCGGCATGCGCCGCGAGGCCCACACCCGTCAGGACGCCCTGCACCGCGACCTCGGCTGGGTCGACGGCCTCGCCTACGCGATCCTGGCCGACGAGTGGCGCTCCCGGCACGCCTGACCACGCGGCGTCGGAGTCACCTGCGACGGCGGCGCAACGGGGGGCGATGCATGATGGGGTGACCCGCGTCATACCCGACTGGAGGCCCTCGTGATCGTCCCGTTCAGCATCCGCGACTTCCTCGACCGCGCCGTCACCGTCTACCCCGATCGGGTGGCCGTCGTCGACGAGCCCGACCAGCCGGCACCGTCGTGGGGGGAGCTCACGTACGCCGAGGTGATGCGGCTCGCGCAGGCGCAGGCCGAGCGGCTCGACCGGCTCGACGTGCCGGTCGGCGGCCGGGTCGCGATGGTCTCGCAGAACGCCGCGCGGCTCTACACGTCGTTCTTCGGCGTCTCCGGCTGGGGCCGCGTGTTCGTGCCGGTGAACTTCCGGCTCGCGCCGGCGGAGGTCGAGTACATCGTGCAGCACAGCGGCGCGGAGGTCGTCGTCCTCGACCCCGGCCTGGAGCACCTGCGCGAGGCCTGCTCGGCGGCCAAGCACGTCTTCGTCGCCGGCGTCGACGACGAGGAGGTCTGGGGCTGGTCGCCCGCATCCCAGGATCGTCCGACCCACGGCGCGCAGCCGCGGGCGTGGGAGCCCGACGAGACCGCGACGGCCACCATCAACTACACGTCGGGCACGACCGCCCGACCCAAGGGCGTCGAGCAGACGCACCGCGCCCTCTGGACCAACGCGACGGTGTTCGGCTGGCAGGCGTCGGTCAGCGACCGCGACGTGTACCTGCACACGCTGCCGATGTTCCACTGCAACGGCTGGGGCCAGGTGTACGGCGTCACCGGCATGGGCGGCAAGCACGTCGTGCTGCGGCAGGTCGACGGGGCGGAGATCCTGCGCCGCATCGAGGAGCACCAGGTGACCTTCCTCTGCTGCGCGCCGGCGGTGCTGTCGGCCGTGCTCGACGCGCTCAAGGACTGGGACGGCCCGGTCGGGCGCGACCGGGTCCGCTGCGTCGTCGCGGGCGCCCCGCCGCCGACCCGCACGATCGAGCGGGTCCGTGAGGAGCTGGGGTGGGAGTTCATCCAGATCTACGGGCTCACCGAGACGTCGCCGCTGCTGACCATGAGCCGCATGCGCGAGGAGTGGGACGACCTCGACGCGACCGAGCAGGCCCGCAGGCTCGGCCGCGCGGGCGCTCCCGCGCTGTCGACGTCGATCCGCGTCGACGACACCGGCGAGGTGCTGGCCCGTAGCAACACCGTGCTCCAGGGCTACTGGGACAACCCGGACGCCACCGGCGAGTCGCTGGCCGGGGGATGGTTCCACACGGGCGACGGCGGAGCGTTCGAGGACGGCTACGTCACGATCGCGGACCGCAAGAAGGACGTGATCATCTCCGGCGGCGAGAACGTGTCCTCGATCGAGGTGGAGGACGCGCTCGCGTCGCACCCCGCCGTGCGGGAGGTCGCCGTCATCGGCGTCCCCGACGAGCGCTGGGGCGAGCTGGTCACGGCGCTCGTAGTCGTCGAGCCCGACTCCGGCGTCGACGAGGCGGCACTCATCGCGCACTGCCGCGAACGGCTGGCCGGCTACAAGTGCCCCAAGCGGGTCGAGTTCCGCGACGAGCTCGCCCGCACGGCGACCGGGAAGCTGCAGAAGTTCAAGCTGAGGGCCGAGTTCTGGGACGGTCGCGAGCGCCAGGTCAACTGACGTCCCGGTCGACGGGGCGGTCTCGCTGTACCCGCACGGCCGGGCCACCGCCTCGCCTAGGCTGGCCGCACCACCCGCCGCACGCCCGAGGTCCGTCATGTCGTCGTCCTGCACCTGCCACTGCGCCGAGGGGCGCCGGCGTCGACCGTCGGCCGCCCTCGTCGTGGCCACCGTCGCGCTCTTCCTGTCGCTCGGTGGCACCTCCTACGCCGCCGTCAAGGCGGGCAGCATCGGCAACCGTCAGCTCGCCGACCGCGCCGTCAGCGCCTCGAAGATGCGCTCCGACTCCGTCGGCACGCAGGCGCTCGTCGACGGCTCGGTGCGTTCGACGGACCTGCGCAACCGGTCCGTCACCGGCGCCAAGATCGCCCTCGACGCCGTGACCACGCAGGTCATCCTCGACGGCAGCATCGGCAGCCAGGACCTGGCCCAGGGCAGCATCGGCACCCGCGAGGTCGCCGACGGCAGCCTCGGCACGCAGGACCTGACGTCGCTGGCCTCGGGGACCTGGGAGCTGCGCGCCACGATGACCTATGGCGGCGCCCTGACCGTCACCTCCCCGGTCGTCACCGTGACCGTCGACAACAACCCGCTCAAGGCGCTGGACGTCCAGGCGGCCAACGGAGGCGTGGCGAACGTCCCCGGCGCCGGCGACACGATCGTGCTCACCTACCAGGGCGTCGTGGACCTCACGACCGTCAAGGCCGGGTGGACCGGCGAGAGCACCCCGCTCGCCAGCAGCACCGTGACCGTCCCCGCCGAGGGCCGGTCGGTCGTCCCCGTGCAGGCCGTGGTGGCGGTCGCGCAGGACCAGAACCTCTCGCTGCGGTGCTGGACCGTGCTGGGCACCGGGACGGCGACCGCCGCCGACGGCTCCACCCTGACGGTGCTGCGCGTCGGCTCCTGACGCCCCGGCCCCGGGCGGCGCGGCGCGGCGCGGAGGGTCAGCCGACCAGCCGCAGTCGACGGGGCGCCAGCCCCACCGTCAGCCGCTGCCCGAACGACACGCTCAGCGCGTCGGCCTCGATCCCGTCGCCGAAGCAGACGAGCGCGTCGGACTCCACCGTCACCACGAGCGAGCCGTCGGCACCCACAAGACCCTCCGTGACCTCGGTGCCGGTGGCCGGCGACGGCCACGCCTCGCGGACGAACCAGCACAGGCCCGGGTCGGTCGGGCCGGGCATGACCAGACCGCTGCGCCGCTCCTCCCACGCCGAGCGCAGCCAGCCCGTCGCACCCGTGCCCGTGCCGACGAGGATCCCCGACGACGAGTGCCGCTCCACGCGGTCACCCGCGTGCAGCACGTAGCGCGCGGACTGGTGACCGGGGTCGCCGACGAACACCTCGTTGAGCGCCGACAGCTCCTGGCCGTCGTCGGTGCGCGCCTGCACCATCGTGCGTTCCTGCACCGGACGGTCGGCGCGTTCGACACCGGCCAGCACGTCGACCACCTGCTGCGGCGCGTGCGGCACGAGCACTCCGGGGTTGCGGCCCCGCTCCGGGTCGACCCCGACCACGGGCTGGCCGCTCAGGTACTTCGCGACGTTGGCGACGAGCCCGTCCTGGCCGACCGCGACGACCACGTCCTCCGGGCCGAACACGAACCGGTCGAGCTCGGAGCGCTCCACCTCCGCCCGCCGCCAGTGCAGCGGGATCGCCGCGGACACGACGGCCCGCGCCCGCGCGAGCGCCTCGTGACGCTGCTCGACCTCGGCGATGTCGCGGTCGCGGGTGCGCAGGAAGAAGGCGGCCTGGTCACGGGTGGCGTGCCGGGCGACCAGCTCCTCGTACTCCGACCGTCGGTGGACGACGACGGCCCGCGGCCGCAACGTCATCGCGTCGGACCGGCCTCCTGGTCGGCCGCCGCGCCGGTGTCGCCGAGCTTCTCCAGCAGCGGTGCGAGCAGGTCGGGCGTGAGGGAGAGGTGCGTGAGGGGCGGCAGGTTGGCCGCGAGCTCGCGGGCGGCGATCGCGAGGATCCGACCCTGGTCGATCTCGGCGTACGACGCGAACGCCGCCGACTCGGCAGCAGCCTTCGCCTCGCCGACGGTGCGGGCCCGGTCGGCCTCGGCCCGCGCCAGCAGGCCCTCCCGCTCGGCACGCGCCGCGGCCGTGATGCGGTCGGCCTCGGCCTGCTCGGTCGCGCGGCGCCGCTCGTTCTGCCCGCGCTGGGTGACGAGCTCCTCCTCGCGGCGCGCCAGCTCGATCTGGTTCGTCAGCTCGTTCTCGGCGATCGCGCGCTCCTTCTCCACGGCGACCGCCCGCCGCTCGAAGGTCGCGCGGTCGGCCTGCTGCTGCACGGCCTCGCGCGTGGGGGTCTGCAGCGCACGCTCCAGGTCGGCCTCCGCGCGGATCGCGACGACGCGGACGTCGGTGACGGCCAGCCCCCGCTCGACGAGGCGCTGGTCGCCGGCGAGCTCGTCGGCGACCCGCTGACGCACGGGCGCGATGCCGTGGGCGAGCGCGTCGGTGAGCGACGTGCCGGCGAGGTGGTCGAGCGCCGGCTGCTGCGCGAGCTCGGTGAGCAGACCGCCGAGCCGCTCCAGCGGTCGGGCGTTCCAGTCGCCGGTGCGCGGGTCGATGCCGAAGTCGATGCGGGTGGCGGCGACGGCGGGGTCGACGACCCGGTAGGTGACGGTGGCCTGCACCGACACCACCTGGAAGTCGCTCGTCCGAGCCGCGAACTGCAGCACCTGCTCACGGTCCTCCAGCGGCACCTCGGCCAGGGCGGCGGTGCTGGGTCGGAACCAGAACGAGACCCCCGCCCCGGACTTCGTGACCTGACCGTCCTTCAGTTTCAGCACGAACGACGTCGGGTCCGACCGCAGGTGGTTCAGGAACGGACGTCGGGTGATGTCGGCCATCGGTGCTCCCTCTTCTCGACCACGCCCAGTCTGCCCCACCCGCCGCGCCCCCAGCGCCGAGCCCACTGAGTGTCGCGGCGTCGACAACTCGACCAGCGAGACCATCCGCTGGTCGAGTAGTCGGGACGGCGAGCGCCAGCGAGCTCGTCCTGACGTATCGAGACCACCCGGCAACAGCCCAGCGCGACCCGACCCCCAGCGACGGCGCGGAGTGGTCTCGATACACCTCCCCTCGCTGGCGCTCGTGGAGGCACTCGACCAGCGACACCTCCCGCTGGTCGAGTAGGCCGAGCGAGCTTGCGAGGCTCGGACGTATCGAGACCACCCGGCAACGGCCCAGCGCGAACCGACTTCACGCTGATCCGCCCAAAGTGGTCTCGACACGTCGACCAGCGAGCGAGGTCAGAGGGGGCGCAGGCCGGTGACCTGCCAGGTGCCGGCCGACGACTTCTTCGCCGTCACCGACAGCTGGGCGGCGGAGACGTTGGCCTGGTCCTCGCCGGCGCGCCGGCTGGACTGGTCCACGTACACGAGCAGCTCGGCGTGGTCGCCCTCGAGCTCGGTCACGCCCGCCGTGCTCACCTTGGCGGTCAGCACGAGCTTCTGGCCGGGCGCCTGCTTCTGCAGCGCCGCGAAGAGGGTGTCGTACTCCTGACGCGCCTTGCCGGCGAGCAGGGCGTCGGCGGACTGCTCGGTGGGCGTCGGGTCGGCGTAGTCGTAGGTCAGCACGCGCTCGAGCGCGACCGCCACCTGCGACTGCACCTGCGACGTCTCCTTCGCGTCGACGAGCGCGCGGTTGTCGGCCGCCGGACCCGACGTGAGGTCGGCGTACTGCCACCAGCCGACACCGCCGACGACGAGGGCCAGCAACGACACGACGACCACGGCCGCCCGCCTCGCGCCCCTCACGACAGCTCCACCGCGAGCTGCTGGAGGTCGCTGACCTTCCAGGTCCCGCCCGAGCGGACCAGGGTGGCCGTGAAGCGGTTGCGCTTCACGACGGGCTCGGCCTCGGCGTCCTTCGCGTCGCGCACCGTCGTCTCGACCGACGCGATCACTTCTGCGGTGTCGCCGTCGGCGTCGAGGACGGCGGCGTCGACGACCTTGCCACGCGACTCCTTGCCCTGGTCGGCGAGGAGCTGACGGTCCTGCTCGTCCAGCCCCGAGAACTGGTCGTGCAGGGTGCCGGTGGTGACGGCCTTCCAGCTGTCGAGCCCGGCCTTCACGTCGGCGGAGTCGAGGCTGTTGAGCGTGGCGATGTCGCTGGTGGCGCGGATGAGCACGGCGTCGCGCGTGCGGGCCAGCTGCAGGTCGTCGCTGTGCGCGGCGCTCCACCAGGCGACCGAGCCGCTGACCGCGACGGCGAGGGACACGGCGAGCAGGACCCAGCCGAGCAACCAGCGACCTTGCCGCTGCTCGTCCGACGCCGGCGGGTCGCCACCGTCGGGTACCTCGGCGTCGTTCGTCGCCCGCTCCATGGCACCGTCTCCCCCCGTGCTGCCACGCTCTGCCAGCGCAGTCGTCCTGCTCATCGTGCACCACCCATCAGGTCGGCCAGCGAGTCGGCCATGCGGACGTCGGCCCGCACGAGCCGGCCCTCGGCGTCGCGGCCGGGTGCGGGACCCAGCCGGCTGGGGACGTTCTTCGGACCACGGACGTTGGACGCGGCGGCGCCCGAGCGGCAGCCCGCGTCGCGGTTGAACGACTGGCCCGACGAGGTGTCCGTGCCGCGTCGCGGGGCGGTGCCGCCGTAGCCCGTCGTGCACGGCAGCGGCGAGAAGTAGGACTGCGAGAGGGCGAGGTTGATGCCGCGCGAGCCCGTGATGGTCCAGCCGATGCTGAACGCCCGGGGGGCGGTGACCAACGCGTCCTGGACGCCGTTCGCGTTGATGCCGAACACCTGCGCCGGCGTGACCAGGTTGGCGAGCACGACGCCGAGGGGGCGGCCGACCTCCTGGAAGAGGGTGTCGATCTCGCGGGCCGCCGCCGGCGTGTTGTCGATGAGGGTGCGCAGGTCCCCGTCGGACGACTCGAGCGTCGCGGCGATGGTCGACAGGTCGGCGCTGAAGGAGCGGATGCTCTGCGACGACGCCTCCTGCGTGCGCAGCACGCGGTCGGAGTTCTCGATGAGCCCGCGGGTGACGACGAAGTTGCGGTCGGCGGCCTTCTGGAACCGCTGGGAGCTCTCCAGCAGCGACCCGAAGTCGAGCGCGACGCCCTGCGTCGCGTCGTAGCCCTCGTCGATGACCGACGTGAGCGCCTCCTTCGGCACGGACCCGACGAACTTCTCCCCCGAGCGGAGCAGGGTGTCGATGTCGGGCGGCTGCGACTCGGCGCCCGCGCTCAGCCGGTCGCCGTCCCTCAGGGCCGCGCCACCGGCCGTGCCGCCCTGCAGGTCGACGTACTGCTCGCCGATCGCGGAGCGGTTGACCACCTTCGGGCTGGCGTCCGCGGGGATGCGCGGCGCACCGCCCTCGATGGACATCGTGATCCGTACGCCGTCGTCGGTGGGCTCGAGCCGGTCGATCCGACCGACGGGCACGCCGCGGTAGGTGACCTGACCGTTCTCGAACGCTCCGCCTGCGGCGGGCAGGGTGGCCGTGACCGTGTAGCCGGTCGAGAAGGGGTCGAGCCCCACGTACTTGAGGCCGAGGTAGGAGGTGGCGAGCAGCCCGAGGACCACGAACGCCACGATCTGCGCCTTGATGCGTCCGGTCAGCATCACTGCTCACCCTCTCGCGGGCTGGTGGACGGCTCGGCCGACGACGTCGCCGAGGGCGACGGGGTGGGCGTGCGGTCCGGGGTGGGCACGGTGGCGCTCGGGACCGGCATCGACGGCCTCGGAGAGCCCGGGGCCGGCGACGACGTCGGGGGCAGCAGGCTCGGCGGCGCCTCGTCGGACTCCGCGCCGTCGCCACCCTCGGCGGCGTCGCGCTGACGCTGGAGCAGCTGCTTCGGATCGAGGGCCTTCCCCTGGCCGCTGACGGAGCCGCCCTTCGGGTAGTTCGGGTCCTCGACCTGCGGCCACGCGCAGCCGGCGGCCTGGCAGCCGGCCGGGAGCGTGCGGAAGTTGGTCTCGACGAAGACGTTCAGGTAGTCGCCCTTGATGGCCCCGAGCACCGAGTCGGGGAACGGGTAGGTCAGCAGGATCTCGAGCGACTCGGGCAGGTCGCGACCGGAGCGGGCGAGCTGGTCGAGGATCGGGTCGAGCGCCTTGAGGTCGGCGACGATGTCGTCCTGGCTCTTGTCGAGCACGTCGACGGTGACGGTCGAGAGCCGGTCCAGCGACGACAGCATGGCCACCAGCTCCTTGCGCTGGTCGACGAGCACCTGCATGCCGGGCGACAGCCCGTCGAGGGCGTTCGCGATCTTGTCCTGGTCGGCCTGCAGGTTCTTCGACAGCCGGTCGAGCCCGTCGAGCGCCGCAGTGATCGACTCCTTGCGGTCGTCGAGCGTCGTGACGAACTGGTCCATCTGCCGCAGGAACGCCTTGATCTCCTCGGGCCGGCCGGTCGAGACCTGCTGCAGCTCGCGGGAGATCTCCTGGAACTGGCCGATGCCGCCGCCGTTCAGGACCATCGACAGCGAGCCCAGCACCTGCTCGACCTCCGCCGCCTGCGACGTGTCGGCGAGACCGAGCCGCGTGCCGTCGCCGACGGGTCGGCCGGCCTGCGGTGTCGAGGGTCGCACGAGGGCGACGTACTTCTCGCCCAGCAGCGAGGTCTGCTCGAGCCGGGCGACGGTACCGGCCGGCAGCTGGGCGTCGCGGTTGACCAGGAGGGACACCCGCGC